>JAKLEY010000108.1 GCA_022711455.1 Candidatus Cloacimonadota bacterium | reverse complement strand
TTACGGCTGTTTTCGTTGGAGATTCTGCCGAGTACCCGCTCTTCGGCGTGGCTGCGCACGCTACAGGTGTTAAACAACAGCAGATCAGTGTCATTAATGCTGTCCGCCAATTCGTGACCTGCTTCAAGTAAGATACCGGTGATCAATTCGCTGTCACTCAAATTCATCTGGCATCCGTATGTTTCTATGTAAAACTTCAATCCACTATCCTGTTTTTGAATTATCCGGATTTCAGGCTTCTGGCATATCCTGCCGAGATTCCATCCGGACAAACCAATATTTCAGAGCAGCCAAATCTGTCCATAATAAGTATGCAAAAGCGGCAGGAGAGGGCTAAAATATCCGGATTCACAGGATCTCTCATATAGGGCAGGAGACTATTATAACCGTTGTTAAGCAGATCCTGTTGCAGTTGTTCCAGTTCAAATTTCCTCAGCCTCCCCCACTCCCTACTTCTGTGGCTTAAGCCAGAATCACTTTTGATGATCTGTTCGAGAAAGACTACTGTCAGTCCGATACCGACAACTGTTCTGACCAGCGGCGGTTTCACAGTTAGCAGCGCGTCTGTGATGACTTGCTGCCGCTGAGATTGATCCGGGAAGTTCTGGATCAGGGTCAGCAGTCCAAAATCCAGGCTCAGCCCCTGAATGCGTTTGTAGGCATCCTGCCAGGCGAATTCCGTGGATGCGCCTCCTATATCAAAACCTACCACACCCTCAGAGTCGTGTTTTTTCAACCTGATGGCATAATGGACGTATTTTATTTCCTGGCTGGCTTTTATGATGTTCAGATTTAAACCATGCTTGTGTTCCAGCCAGGCAGCTATCCGGTCTGAATTCACGGCAGTGCGGGAGATCCCGGTTGCCAAGACATGTTTTTCAGATATTATCTTGCTGTCATAGGCGTAGATTTGGCTGAATCCCCGTTTTAACCTGAGGATTGCATCGGCCTTCAGCTTGTTGTGCTTCACATTCCGTGCCAGACCGGTGCTCACCTGAGTCCGGTGCAGAACCTCTTCTCTGCCCTTGTCATAGAGGCAGTAATTCAGGTTGTTGCTGCCAATGTCAAAGACGCTGATCAGCTTGCAGCCTTTAGTTTTCAAAGCTGCGAAATCTGCTATGATCCTGGCCGCGACTTCTGTATTGGAATTGGTGAAGGCTCCGGGTATTCTGGCTTTATCTTGCCGCGCGATATTTTTGAACAGCGTGGTCCAGCCTGTCCGTGACAGTCTTTTTTGCGGGAGGGCATATTTGTAGGGATATGCCTTCAATCCCTGGATCAAGAGACGTTCTTCAGGATAATTCAAGCGCTCCCGATACACGATGGTCTTACCGAATTGCACCGCTTCAGCCAGGCTGCTATAGCCCGGCTTGGTAAGGATAATGTCCGCTGCCTTGATGTAATCCAGAAAATCAGCGTCCGGAGCAAGGCAGATATGCCGGTCGGACTTGATTTCAGAGTTTGTAGAAAACACCCTGCCCTTAAAAACTCCACAGATCGTCTCCAGATCCAGCTCCAGGCTTCCTTCCCCCCCGTACATCGTGAGCAGGATGGGTTCAGTTGCCGGAATCCCATGCAGACTTCGGATGTCTGTATAGGATTCATTTTTTCTGGCCAGCAAACCAAGTTTGGTGGCATTGGGAAAAGCCAACATGCCATCCCTGCCGGAAAAGGGAAGTTTATATGCCAGATCGACTCTTTGGTAGATCCCATAGATGGCATTTAGCACTGGCTTCAGTTCCTGATCAGCTTCGAATATCGAGCTGTAGATATAGAACCAATCGAAATTGGAGATTGCAAAAACAGGGATTCCGGCATAGCTTGCGGCCTCCACAGCCAGCCAGGGGATATCTGCGATCACCAGATCGATCGCTGCTTCACGCAACCAGGATATTTCTGCGTCCAGCAGTTCCAAACGCCCGCTCATCAGATTCAGGAGCGCGGAGCGGGTCGCGGCTTTATCTGTGGTCAAATTTGGGCCGTGCTTCACTCCGAAATCGCATGTGGTCACGGATATGTCCGTAAATTTCGGATCCAAATCCCGAAACAAATGTTGCGGCCGGTTACTGCGGATTTGTACCCGAATGCCAAAGCGGATGAACTCGGAGGCTAAGGCTGCCATTCGGGTGCTGTGTCCAAAGCCATGATTTGAAGTATATATCGCTATCGTGATCATATCAATATAACAGAAATTGCTTCTTGCCGCCGGAGGTTTTGATCTCAACGACCACGTGATTGGGCAGACAGATAATCGGAAACATATCGCTGGCTCCTTGTTTGACGCAACGTTTATCTGGACAATCAGCATAGCTCATGCGGACTTTATTTGCCTCGATCCGGATCGAATTGTGCGCATCAATTTTAATATCTCTGTTTTCACTGATGGGATACTCGCCGATGAGGATATTATCTTTGTAGATCTGCACGACACAGTTATCCGATCTGCGGAAAAAGTGAACCGCTGAAGCGATGGTGACCACCGTTAGTAAAGCTATTAGGATAATATCCGCAATGCTGATCTTAGATTTGATGAGTTCGTTCACTCAGAAGACCCCATAGATGATTTGGCCACAATGTGGGCAGTGTCCGTCATGACTGATCTGGCTTTCTGTACGGTTGGAATGACGCTTGATCAGGGTTTTTTCGCATGCTTGGCAAAGGCTGTCCCGGTATTCATCACCGGGCAGATTCCCAGCATAGACGTTTTGCAGCATTGCTATTGCCTGTTTGCAGGCATTGATCACAGTTTCCTCTGGTGTGCTTCGCTCATTTGCCCTGAAGGCTGGATGGTATGCCGAGAAGTGTAAAGGTATACAGGGATCGAGCTTAGCGCAAAAGCTGATCAGTTTCTCGATCTCTGCCGGGCTGTCATTTGCCCCCGGGATCAAGAGATTGGTCAGTTCCAGATGTATCCCTGCCGCGTGAGCTGATCGGATAGATTCCAAAACGGGTTTCATATCTCCCCCACAGCGATTCTTGTAGAACTCCGCGTTCATGGCTTTCAGATCGATGTTCATAGCTTTTACAAAAGGCAGGATCCTGCCCAGGGGCTCAGGATTTATGAAGCCGTTGCTAACCAGAACAATGTCTATAGTAGGAGCGATAACGCTAAAATCGAGGATGAATTCATAACAAGTGAGCGGTTCAGTATAGGTGAAAGCCACCTGATGAAGATCATGGCTGAGCAGCAGAGCTTTCAGTTCCTCCGGACTAAGGCTGAAAGTTCGGGATTCATATTGGCTGATCTCATAGTTCTGACAAAAATCACAGCTCAGATTGCAGGAATTGGGACCCAAAGAGTAGATAACGGAACCTGGCCGAAAATGGTAGAGCGGCTTTTTTTCGATCGGGTCCACCTGCCCACCCACAAACTCTCCATAGTTCAGGGCCAACAGCGTGCCTTCCGTATTTGTCCTGCTCCTGCAGAGACCGGTTTGACCAGCTTGCAATTGGCAGAAATGGGGGCAGAGCAGGCAGCGGACTCTGTTATCCGCATCTTTTTGATAAAACTCGGCTTCTCTATACATCATTCTATCCAGGCTGCAATCCCGTTCAGATGCTTTTCCAAAGACATTGCATTTTGATCGAGAACCGTCTTGGCTGCTGCTCCCATCCGCGCTCTGAGTTCCGGATCATGAGCCAGCTTGAGGATGTCTTCAGCCAGCGCCTCAACGTCTGAGATCCTAATAGCATTTTGTCCATTCAAAAGATTTACCGAATCCCGGCAGGAGCTGTGATAAGGACCCATGATGATGGCTTTGCTATAGAAAGCAGGTTCCAGCGGATTGTGCCCTCCAAAATCAAAGAAGGATCCGCCCACTATCGCCAGATCACATATAGCCCAGACCTGATTGAGATAGCCTAATTCGTCGATCACATGGATATCCCCGGCAGGCTCGTGTTTGGAGGACAGGCTGTAGCTTTGATCAGGGAGCAGGCGCAGAACTTCGGATAAGCGCTGAGGATGACGAAGCGCGATGATCAGTTTCAAACCGGGAATCCGGTTCTTAAGTTCCGGTAGAATACTCAGGATCAGGGCCTCCTCCCCCGGTCTTGAGCTTCCCCAGACCAGCACGAAGTCTGTGAGGCTATAAGCAAGGCTCTGTCTGATCTCCGGGGGATCATATGATGGCAGGTCAAGAGCGAATTTGAGATTCCCCGCAAGGCTGACTTTGGAGCTAAAGAGCTGTTTGAACCTCACTGCATCCGCTTCGGACTGAGCCATGATCTCTTTGATAGCCGGTGAGACCATTTTGAGCAGGGGCTGAAACAAACGGTAGCGCCGCAGTGACTTCTCAGATAATCTGGCGTTCATGAACACCACAGGTATCTTGTGAATTCTGGCAAAGGCCAGCAAATTGAACCAGATCTCTGTTTCCATGATGCAGATGATGCTGGGATCGAGCTGTTTCAATTGCTTGTGGCGCAGGTGCCACAGATCAAGAACCGAAAGCCCTGTCTGGAGTTTAGGATCGATTCCGGAGGCTGCTTTTAAACCGGTAACAGTGGTGGTGGTGAGAGTGATCTGCCTGTCCTGATATCTTTGCAGGAGTCTTTGCACCAAAGTTTGCAGGGCATTAACCTCCCCCACCGAGGCGGCGTGGATCAGGATCCCTTGGTGAGTACTGGTAAAATCGGGTTGGATCGCCGGAAGATAGTCTTTGAGCTTCAGAATTGGATAGATCAACGGAAACAGCAATATGAACAACAGCTCCAAGGCGATTTCCAGTATGAGTATGAGCGTGAAACTAAAGACTGTGAACATCCATGATCCTAAATTCTGTTATTAAGCAAAAAAGGACGCCATGGGCGTCCTCTTATAATGGCGGGAGCGACGAGACTCGAACTCGCGGCCTTCTGCGTGACAGGCAGACGTTCTAACCAAACTGAACTACGCCCCCAGCGTCGTTCTCTATTGTATCAAGTAGGTGCATGATTTCGGAGCGGCAATTATTGTCAAGAACAAATTGCGAATCTCTTCTGCTTTTCCGGTTCTCACGCTCGATCATGATCCCTTAAGGTTTTGTCTTCTTTCCAAATAGCTTTTGCCAAAAACCGCGTTTAACCGGTCTTTGATAAATGATGGCATCCTCGGAAGCCATGATCCGGCCCTTGTCGATCAAATTGCCGTGGACGATGATTCTTGCCCCCGGCTGCAATTCGAGCTCTCCCTCCACCAGCAGCTGGGCTTTTTCAGTGATCACCAGCGTGCTACCCGGCTTTAAAATCAGACGTGAATCCTCCTTCAGGATCAATTTTGCCTTTTTGTCGAGCTTTAGATCACCCTGTGCCATGGCTTTCCCGGAGATGCTCATCTTCCCATTCAGGGTTTCCGGGAGGCTGGAGATCATTTGCAGCAGTCTGGCTTCTCCGGCAGGAATGGAGACCGCGATCACACCGTTAACAGGCAGATAAAGCGAACCGTCAGCCGGATCCGTATAGGCAGGGTATCCAAAGTTCTGATTGGCTTCTTTCGAAAATTCCAGAAGCAGAGTTTGGGGAGCTGCCTGCGGGAAGTAGTCCTCAAATCTATCCGGAGGAACGAGTTTGGGGTCTTTGATCTCACCCGGCTGGAAATAGTTCGTGCGGCGGTTGACTGCCATAACAGCAGGTTCAGAATTGGCATTTACAAAGTAACCAATTTGAATGTAGCCCTCATAAAGGCCCTTGGATCTCTCCACTCTCAAACCCGCAAGGCCGACTTTTGCCGGGTTCTTGCTTTTGGTTCCGGTGCTCAGAATTGCCTCGGTATCCAACCACTTGTATTGTTTCAATATGCTGCCGTAGAGCTCCACCTTGGGGTTGGTTTCCTGAATTGCCTGATAAGTGATCCGGTCAATGCGGGGCTTGCCATATGTCCCTTTTGAGCGCAGCGCCGTCATTGCACAGTGATCTCCGATCTCTGCTTCGTCCTGATAGCTCTGGACCCGATAGTGGAAGATCCCGTCCACCCCATAACAGAGCGGAAAATAATTCAGCATTTTCTGGGTTGCCAGCGGTGGTCTGATCCAGCTTGTCCACTGCGCGTCTTTTCCTATCACCCCCCATCTGCCAAAGGTCTGCACGATCGGGTAAAACTTTCGTGTGGGTTCTTTTGCGGCATAGAGCTTGGCCTTATAATATTCTTTATGGAGCTTGACATCAAGGGTGTTTTGCAGGAAGAGATAGCTGTCTTCTCCGGCGGGAGCTTCATTCCAGTTCAGATCAGGGCTGATCGGGTAGATATCGGTCGCGATGATGCTGGGTTCTGCGCTTTTGAGAAAGTTCTCGATGTGGTCATAGGAAAGGTCTTTGGCTTTATCGATCACCATCTGTCTGTAGGTGTAATCGTAGGTTGCGGTAAAGATATCGATTTTAGTATTTTTCAGCATATCTTCGATCAAGCCATAGCTTTGCAGCTGCCCCTGATAGGGCTCATCAAAGGTGTAGATCCCAGCAAGATTACCCTTGCTCATGTGGTTCAGGTCGTTCACTCTCTTGCTGATCCCGGCCTGGTATTGTTCGCGTTGGTTCACCAGATTATAATGCATCTGGTCTTCATATTCTATATAGTCCAGGTAGAGGTCGCATTTCCCGTGCCACCAGAGCCTGGGATTCAGATTTTCCAGCTTCATCACCATATAGGATTGTTCAGTGGCAGGATTATTATCCAGATCAGGGCTCAGGAGTTTGGCAGCCAGCAATTCCGTATAGGGCAGTTTCAGCTCAACGGTCACATAGCCATCAGCTGTAGAAGTGGTTTTCAGGTCACCCACGGTAAAATGAGTTTCCTGATTTACTATGGAGCCTGTTTCCGGTCGCTGATGTTTTAAACCCACGGGACTTTTCAAATAGGCCCCTTTTTCCACCTGAAACCCGGAAGGTGAGAAGGTGAGCAAAGTGTCCGCTGCAGTAAGTCCGGGCTGCAGATTCGTGATCTTGAACCGGTATCGGATCCGGAAATACTGATCTTTAAAAGACGGAGCGTTGGTTTGATAGACCCACCAGGCTTTTCCGACGCGGCTATAGCCTCCCCACTTGTTCATCCAGCGATATTTCAGATCCGTGTAAGCATAGCCAGGGGTTTCGCCCCGAGCCACAAACCAGCTGTGGCCATAGGAAGCTTTAGGATCAGCCAGAACAGATCCCACTCTTTTGGGATCCTGATCTTTATGCGAAGCATACCAATAAAAGCTGTCATAATGGTCTCCCGGCTTGATGTCTGCCTCTCCCGCAAATTCTGCTTCAAAGCGATTATAATTCGCAGAGGACAGCGCTGAGGTAGCGTAGTGGAAACTGCTCTTGACGTCATTTGACCAGGAATAGTCATTCATAACCGCATCCAGACCGTGGCGGTCCATGATCTCGAACATGCCTGGCAGATCAGGATCTTTGGCATCAGTTTCCACGATTGCGGCATTATATCCCAGCAGTTCCATATGCCGGAACAGCTCTTCCCGGTTCTCCCAGAAGAAGGGAAAACTATTGCGGATATTGGCGTAGGTTCCCAGCGGGAAGGTGGCAGAATGCTTGGCTGCGGACAGGTTGAGTGCCAGCAGCAACAAGCTTAGGATTAGGACGTGTTTTCTTTTCATATGTTCCTCATTTTAATAGCATAGCTTTCCGGATCGAGGTCTTTCCTCCTGATTCCAGCCTCAGGAAATAGATTCCGGAGCCCACGTTTCGATTTGCCTCATCTTTTCCATCCCAAATCAGCTTATGGTTTCCCCGGGG
>JAKLEY010000107.1 GCA_022711455.1 Candidatus Cloacimonadota bacterium | reverse complement strand
CTTGTAAGCCAGAAAATTATGGCGACCCCTAGGGGAATCGAACCCCTCTTGCAAGAATGAAAATCTTGAGTCCTGACCGATAGACGAAGGGGTCGCATGGTGATCCAGGTCAGACTCGAACTGACGACTCTCTACTTAAAAGGCAGATACTCTACCACTGAGTTACTGGACCGTTTTCTGACAGTGTTCAGTCAAACAATTTGGAGGGCAGTATTTTGTCAAGCAGAAAATCCGTTTGCTCTATACTTATGTAAACACAGAGGCACAGAGGCATAGAGACACAGAGTTCAGGTAGTGTCGGATGCCGATCCGACCACATTTGAGATTTCAACACAGAGAAAAGCAGAGAAAGTTCGAGTTGAGCGCAGCACGCATCACTCATTACTCATTACTCATCACTCTTTACAGTTTCAGCAGCTTCCTGGTGAGCGCTTGTCCCTTGCTTTCCAGCTGATAGAGATAGACTCCCGCACTCACAGGAAGTCCCCTGTCATCAATGCCGTTCCACTTCATTTCATGCGTTCCGGAAGGCAGTTCGTCCCGCAGCAGAGTTTTTACTTTCTGGCCCCGCAGATTGTAGATACTGAGCCGTACAGCAGCTTTCTGCCGCAGCGAAAAACTGATTGAAGCCTGATCTGTAAAGGGATTGGGGCTGCTGTTCAGATTTTGCACCAGAGCCGGAGCAAGCGGATCTGAAACTCCGGTAACAGGAGCCTGCAAGAGCAGTTCAATTACGGCAGCGCCAGCCACACCCCTACCCAGAGCATCTGTCCAGGGTCGGTTCGGTTCCGTGATCCAACTGTGGCCGCAGGGTCCATTGAGATCAAAACGGATGTTCTGATATTCATGCAGATCGAGGATTAGCGCGATCTGTCCGGAGATGCGGGTGCTGTCTTCCACGCTGTGTACCAGATTGAAGTCATACATCGGGTTCATCAGCGTTCCCAGATCCAGCAGGGTCTGGTCGGTGATTGCGCCTGAGGCAAACCGGTTGATCTTGGCATGCACTGTTCCGGGTTCTGCGGGGCTACCCCAGGGGTCAGCTATCATATTGAAACGCAATCCTTTCACCAGATATTCCTGGCTGCCGAGATCAAAATCAACTGCGACCTGGATCGGCAAAGCACCTCTGCCATATTCTTCATAATCAGGAGACGCTGTCATCCATGAAAACCAGTTTTGGACAGCCGGATCAATGATGTGCACAATGGCGTTTCTGGAAGTCTGGCTGCCATTTGCGGAGTGGACAATTATCCCCAGCACATGCTCTCCCGGGCTCAGTTCAGCTCCGGGGATGACAGTTGTGAAGGGGGCGACAGCAGAGCCGGAATGGAAGCTCTGGTCAATATAGAAATCTACCCCGGTGATAGTGCTGTTTGGCGCGGTGGCATTTACCAGCAGGTTAAAATCCCGGTTTGGCAAAATCGAACCGCTGACGGGAGAAATCGAACTGATCACCGGAGCCAGGGGATCACTGGCAGCTGAAACCTGGAAGCTGATCGTGTCTCCGGCCTCGGAAATGGAGTGGATATTCACCTGGAAAGTGTTGCCGTTACTGAGCACAGCTGCCGGATTTGTGAAGGCATTAAATTCTGTGCGCCAGACGTTTGCACTAAATGTGGCATCCGCGATCTGGCCATTGACCGTGTTCGAACCGTTGGGACGGTATACATAAACTTCGTCCGGAGGGCCATCGGAATTTCCGTCGCAATTCGTGTTGATCCGGTAAATCAGCAATCCCGAACCGGGCAGATCTGCTTCGTAGATGTCCGCGCCTCGTTTTCTGTATTCAAAGACCAAAAACTGGCTGTTGGAACCCGGGATCGCCATCTTATAAACATTGTTTGTGGGGGAGGTGACCGGGTTCAAAGTGTAGGTCCCGCCGATACTTAGGCTGGGAATACTGGTGATCCAGTTGCCATAGGTATATTTCATATACATGCCCATGTGTCCGTTTCCGCTTTCCATGATATCCCAGGGTCCGACGGGTGTAACTCCATTGTAATCATAATGATAGAGATCAGGAGAGCCTGCGGAATGGAACATTTCGTGACACAGGGTGCGCACGCTGTTGTGGTCTTCCGGCTGGAAGGTGAAATCCCAGACCTGCTTGCCATTGATGAAAGCTTCGTTGTTGTAGAGCGCCCAGCGATGCGCCCAGAGCAGATCTGCCCAGGCAGTGTGGGGTCCGCGGATGATGAAACAGACGTTATCCACGTTTCCGTCGTTATCCGCGTCGATATTCAAAGAAGAAGGAACCTGAGCAGCTATGCCGGCAATGGCATTGGCCAGCATGCTCTGTTCCCGTTCGGTGCGATCCCAATCGTCCACATAGCCGTTGGGATTCGTGACCGCGTTGTAGGGAACGTAGAAGCTGCGCGGATTGCTATCCTGCCAGGAAAGATTGAGGTTGGGAGCGCAAGTGGGATAATGGCTGGTGACATAATCCAGTTGGTTGTAGCTCACCTTCTGAAAATAGGTGCGCAGCGAGACAGTCTCATCGCCCACGGCATTGAAACGGTTGTCATAGAATTCCCGGCTGAGCTCAAATTCGGTCTGATCCGCAAAGCGGATATAAACGCAGATATTATTGACCAGACCGCTGTTTGGCCCTCTTTCCCCACGTTCTCCGGGAACTTTCAAAGCGGCAATTTTGCGATCCCTGGCTGCCTTGGAGATCATTATGTTGGGACTCAGTCCCTGTTCCCGGGGATCGATGGAGTTCACTCTCCACTGTGAGGGGACGGGCTCTCCGGATTCCCGGATCGCATAATAAAAATAACCATCCACCGGGCTCTGAATGATCGTGTAGCCTTGTGCGTCATGCAAGCGGTTGGCGTATTCATCTCCGCTGGCAAAGAGCTGCAGGACAGTGCCATCAGGCTCAGTTACGGATGACGGAACATTATCCAGCCAGGCCGCAAAGACTGCCAGAGGCAAGAGGCAAAAAACTAACAGGACAAAATTTCTCATGGTTCCTCCACACTAAAACAGCCTTGATGCAAAATTTGTGCCTAATTTGGATATTTGGGGTGGGGAATTCCAATTCCCCACGTGCCGAATCGGAATTCGGCATCGCAGTGGTAATCTCCGTCAGAATAAGTTCGAACTTGTTGAAAGATTGCCACAAAACTATTTCTTCTGCGTGAAGCCGCACATGTTCCGTAAACTGCGTGATATCATATGAATAGGCAGCCATTCTTAAGTCAGTTCAGCATAATCCAGTGCAAATATTGATACTGTAGGCTTCAGATCCTGGTATTGTGTTCTGATATTCAGCTTGACCGGATGCCATTTTAGAATATCTATATCACATAAATTCATAATAAGGAGTTTCAAGATGAAAAAGCTATTGATTATTATATTCATCCTCACGTTAGCAGCCTTAGGCACGCTGAGTGCGGTGTTAACCCCCGATTCACCCGAATATGACGGCTGGAAAAGAGCTCAATATGACAGCTCTGTAGTTCCCCAAAAGCCTGCGAGCGACTCTCCCGGATTCAGAACCTTTGGCGGTCCCGGCTATCTGCCCGGAGACCTTTTGGTTCCTCTGGACGGCACCTTCATCCAAGCGATGCTTCCCAATGACGATAACTATACAGGGCAAATCACACTGCCCTTCGTTTTCTCATTGTATGGTCAGCCCTATGACTACTTCTGGATCAACAACAACGGCAACGTCACTTTTGACGGGGGCTATTCCAATTACACCCCCTGGGGCTTCCCTATTGCCGGTTATCCCATGATAGCTCCATTTTTTGGAGACGTTGACACTCGTGGTGCGGGTGCAGTCTGGTATAAGATTGAACCCAACCGCGTGATCGTGATCTGGGATCATGTGGGTTATTATGGCAGCCATACCGATAAACTCAACACCTTTGAAGTGATCTTTTCCGATGGTACTGATCCCACAATTGGACTTGGAAACACGGTTGCTTTCAGTTATGGTGACATGCAGTGGACCACCGGTGATGCCTCATCGGGAGTTGATGGCTTCGGTGGATCTCCTGCCACGGTCGGGATCAACAAAGGGGATGGTGCTCTCTTTGCCCAAACCGGAAGATTTGATCATGCCGGAACGGATTATGACGGACCCGATGGACTTGCGGACGGAGTCGACTGGCTGGACGACCAGATCTTCTATTACAACACCGGCACCATAGCCACGATGTCCATAGTTCCCACCACCTATGATGTTGCCTTGTTTGGAATTATCCCTCCCGAAGACGTTGACCCCACCGATCCCAACACCACAGTGTATTATGCCTCCTATCCCGATGCCGGCAATCAAACAGTGCAGATTCCTGTTGGCCCCGGCACCTGGAGAGGGTGGATCTATTACACCTCCGCCTGGCACCAGGCCGATGTCTTTCCCTTGATCGGACCCGGAACTGTAGTCTTTTCGAATGTGCCGTTTGGTGCAAAATTCAACGTTCCCTTCGTGCTCAGTCCGCTTGATCCCACTCTGCCGGTCGAACTCAGCAATATCTATGCGGTGCAGACGGCTCAGAACTTCGTGAAGCTCACCTGGGTGACGGAATCCGAGACCAATCTCCTGGGCTATCGTGTATACAGGGCCACGGAAGATAACTATTCCGGCTCCACCCTCATCACTCCTGAGCTGATCGATGCCACCAACACTTCCACCCAACACGTCTACAGCGTCACCGATCAGGAAGTCGAGACCAACAACACCTATTACTACTGGCTGGAAAGCGTGGAATACAACCACACCGATCTGCACGGACCCGTGATGGTAACTGTCACCGGAACCGATGTTCCGGATCTTCCCGGAGTCACAGCTCTGGGCGCTGCCTATCCCAATCCTTTCAAGAGCAGCACCAGCTTCAGCGTGGACGTCAAAGCCGGAGAGAATGCCAAAGTGACTATCTATAACATCTTAGGTCAGGCTGTCCGGACCTTCAATTGCATTCCCGGCACCCAAACCATCAGCTGGGATGCCAAAGACTCCAACAACAAAGATTGTGGCAGCGGGATCTATTTCTACCGTTTGAGCTCACCCAGCTTGAACCAGACCCGCAAGATGATGGTCATCAAATAGATTAGCAGATTAACAAATTAACAGATTAGTAGCGCCGGTCCTTGGTGACCGGCGCTTTCTATATCAGGGGAGGGGAATTCCAGTTCCCCACATGCCGGTTCGGAGTTCGGCATCCCGGTTGGGGTGGGGATCTCCGAATCCCCACGTGCCGGATCGGAATTCGGCAGCACCTGCCCGGGGATTTTGCTTGACTAAAATATCTGCTCATCAGGACTAAGCATTATGCGTAGTTTTCGTTTTCTATTCTTATCTGCCGTCTTGGCGATCATCTCCGTAAGTATTTATGGAGAAATAGATAGCCGCATCTCTGCCTATGTCTGGTCCTATCCGCATACGGTGGCTAAAGCCGCTATTTCTCCTCTGGACTGGCAAGCCCGGGACTGGCTGAAAGCGGGAGGAGTGGTGCTGATCACCGGCTCGCTCTATCTGCTGGATGAGGAGATCAGGGATCTGGTGCAGCGCAATCGAACTGAATTTGGGGATGGAGTGGCAGACGGATTCAGACGCTTTGGCGAATCCTGGACCGTTCCCGCTCTGGCCGGAACAGCTCTGCTGGGCTATCTGGGGGATAGCGAGAAGCTCTTCGACACCGGAATGCTGGGGCTCAAGAGTGTGATTCTGGCACGCAGCGTGACCGGGGGCTTGAAGCTGCTCAGCCAGCGCAACCGTCCCTTTCGCGAATTGGGGAATCAGTTTTGGGATGAGGGCAAGCTCTCCGGAGACCGGGATTCCTTCCCCTCCGGACATACCACCATGGTTTGGGCGATCGCACCCGTTTTAGCAGAGCAATTCTCCGAGCTCAAGTGGGTAAAACCGGTGCTGTATTCTTGTGCCACGCTTACTTCCTTATCCCGGATCAACGATGATAAACACTGGGCCAGCGATGTCTTTTTCGGTTTTGTGGTGGGTTATGTGACCGCGGAACTGACCCTTGCGGATAGCCCCCGCTTCTTCGTGGCACCTGATCCCGGGCTGCAGGGCTTGGTGCTGCAATATCGCTTCTGAGAACAGGTAGGGTCGGACTCCGATCCGACCACATATTTTTTAACACAGAGGCATAGAGACACAGAGGCACAGAGATCAGGTAGGGTCGGACTCCGATCCGACGATTGTGTGCAGTGTCGCGCTCCGATGCGACGAACGGGTTGTACTTTTAGTTCGGATCAGAGTCCGAACCTACCGGTCATATCCCTGTCTTACCGGTATCATACCGCTTGCTGACCGCTTTCAAACCGCTTCAGCAAGTGAGATGACAGCGGGAGGACAGGGAGGTGCAGGCGAGCGGCAAGTAATATGACAACAGGAGTGCCAGGAACACCGGAGGTGTGGCATGACATAGCCTGGGGTGGAGCTTTAGCGGAACCCCAGGGACCGCATCACAAATCCAAATTGAACCCCGGACGGGGTGACACCCAATTACCTATTGATCGTTTACAGGGTGTCACCCCCATCCGGGGGTTCATCAATGTTCACCTACCTGTCCTGGGGTTCCGCTCAAGCTCCACCCCAGGCTATGTCATGTCACCCCCATCCGGGGGTTCACAAACTTGTACATATCTGTTCCTGGGGTTCCGCTAAAGCTCCACCCCAGGCTATATCATGTCACCCCCTCCAGGGGTTCTATTGCAAACATGCTAAGGCCTATGTTACGAAAAAAGCCCCGCATTGTGTGCGGGGCTTTTTTATCAGATGAGCGACGAGCCTCTTGTCACTCGTCACTCGTCACTTGTTACTTACTCACTCCACCAGCAGCATCTTCTTGCTACTGATGTAGCTTCCTGCAGTCATACGGTAATAATAGACTCCGCTACCGACAGGCTGGTTCTTATCATCTTTTCCGTTCCAGACCACGTTGTATTTGCCGTTGGTCTGGTTTTGGTTCACGAGGGTTCTGATCTTTTGTCCCTTCACGTTATAGATCACGATCTGCACTGCGGTAGGGTCTTTGATGCTGTAACTGATCGTTGTGCTGGGGTTGAAGGGGTTGGGATAGTTGCCTGTGAGGGCAGTAATCGTTGCCGGGATCACCTCGTCATCAGATCCGGAGCCCGGAATCAGAGTGAAGTTCACGGTGGTGGTCTGATTGGCATTTACCACCACATCGTTCACGGTCGCGGTCTGATAATTGACTTTGGAAGCGGTTACGGTGTATGTCCCGGTGGGCACGATCAAGACGTAGGCACCGGAGTTGTTGGTTGTGGCAGTAAAGGTTCCAGCCGTAACCGTTGCTCCGGGAATGGGTTGGTTATTGGATTGGCGCACCACGCCGCTGATCATTCCGGTCACGACTTCCTTGAGCAGAACGTTTGAGAACGAGCCCACGGATTCGATGCCACCGGTGTAGACAGCTTTCACAGCCCAGCGGTAGTTTCCGTTGGCAAGACCGCTCCAGCCCGTATCAGTAAAGGTGAGCGGGGTGATTAACTGCGGAGTCAGGGAGATCCAGCTGGCAGGATTAGTTTCCTGTCCGGCAGCGAATCTCCAGACCTTGTAACCGGTGAGGCTACGGGTGGGGTAGGTTTCTGCGGGAGAGGGAAGAACGGCTTCCTTGACGCGCATGCCGGTCTCAACCGCTCTGGATGGATGAGTGAGCGGGCTTCCGATAGTCCAGCTTTGGGAGCGGATTCCGGAGACGGTCAGATCGTTTGCGGAGAAGCTGATGCGGCCTGTGGCATTGCCGATGTAGATGTCGTCGATAAACCAGACATACCACATTCCGTCGTTGGTGGGCGGATCGTCGGCGTGCCAGGCGATCTTTAGCTGCAGTCCCTCGTATTGGGCCAGGTCCACCGTGATCGGCGAG
>JAKLEY010000106.1 GCA_022711455.1 Candidatus Cloacimonadota bacterium | reverse complement strand
GCCCACTCCTTCACTCAGCAGGGGATAGATGATGTTGGTGGCTTGAAACTCGCTCCTGGAGGAATAAAAGACCACCGGGATCCGCGAAGTGATGGGATACTGAGGTTTTCCTTGATGTAGTAATAGCTTTCTTCCGCCATCAAAGCCGCAGTCTTGCCAAATTCCGGTTGATCGGCAGGATAATAGATGTCGAAATGCATAGTCTGCAGATAGGCCCAATCGGTTTGGACCGCGTTGACTTTATTCTGACCAAAGCTATAGCCCAGGGCAAGGCTTGCCCAGAGGAGGATCAGCAGGGTCAGGGACAGGGCTTTATTCATATCTCATCCTAAAAGAGGCTGAACTTCACGTATTTTTTGGGGTGCTTGCGCACGTCCGTGATCAGGGAATCGAGGCTGCCGACCGAGCTCAGGAGCTTGTCGTGCAGCTCATCCGTGCTGATCAGCTTACCCGCGCTGCCTTTGCCTTGTTTGATCCCGTCCAAAGCCAGATGCAGCTTTGTGGAGAGCACCTGCAGGCTGTCCAGAGTTCCGCTCAGTTTGTGCATGGCCTGGGGCCCGGTTTCTAAGAGAGTGTCCAGATTCTCCCGGTTGTCGGAAACAGCCGCGTTCACTTGCGCGGTCAGACGATCGACCTGATCGATGGTGCGGGTGAGCTCGCTCTTCAAACCTGCGGCCAGCTGGTCCACATTTTGCACGGTCTGCGTGGCGCTGTCCATCATTTTGGTGCCGCGGTCCAGCAATCCGTCTTCCTTGCGCAGATCAGCCAGCAATCGGGTCACTTCATCCACAGCGGCAGAGGCTTTGCTCACCACGGTCATGATCCCCGCGGGTGAGCTGCCGGTTTGGATGCCGGAGAGCGGAAGCATGCCAGGACCTTCTCCGGGGATGATGCTGAGGGCTTTTCCCCCCATCAGGCTGCTGTCCGAAACGATAAAGCTGCTGCCTTGGGGAACTTTGAGCCCTCTGGCGATCTTGCCGACCACCAGGATGGATTCTCCCCGGTTGATCACTTCCTTCACCCTGCCGATCTCCATGCCGCGATAGACGATCTTGTCTCCGATCTCCAGCCCCATCACGTCCGGAAAGCTGACCCTGAGGTCTTGCTGAGCCCTCAGATTGAGGCTGCTGGTGAGCCAGAGATAGCCTATGATCAGGGCTGCGATCACCACGATGGTGAAGATGCCAACCTTGAGCTGGGTCTGGTAGAACTTGGGATAGAATTTTGCCACTGCCGATCTCCTATCAGGTCTTGAGCTGTTTCTTTTCCGCGGCCGGGAAGAGGACGTTGTTCAGGATCAACCGGTATCCGGGGGAGTTTTTGAAGAGATCGAGGATCGTTTCAGGATCGCCGATCTTATGCTGGTAATCTTCGGGGTCGTGACCGCCATAGAAGGTGAAAGTGCCCTTGCCGAGATTACCGTGGATATATTTAACTTCGTTCATACCGGGCACTTCGGCCAGGATGATCACGTTCTTTTTCACTTTGTCCTTAAAGAAAGAGGTGGTTTGGCCCAAAAAACCATCGATCACATTGGTGTGGCACTGGGTGAGCATGGTGGGCACGGGGTCGTATTTGGCAGAGAAATCAAAGAGCTGGAAGAAATCCGCTTCCGCGCCCCGCAGACGAGAATAGTCGCTGGCATCCAGATCAGAGAATTCATATTCAAAGGGATTGGGCTTCAGCTTAAAACCCGTGAAGGCAAAGCAGCGCTCAAAATCAAGCTTGGATTGGTATTGGGGGTCGATCCCGTCTCCGTCCAGCGCGGCGTCCACGATGTCTGTGTTTGCCGCCGCAAGCGCGATATCGATCGTATCCGTGGCTCCGCACATGGCAAAGAGAAAGCCTCCGCTCTCCACAAAATTGCGGATCTTCTCTGCCACGGCATGTTTGAGCTGCCAAACCTTGGCAAAGCCGAGGCGGGACGCCATTTCGGAATTCACGCGCACATCGTTCTGATACCACGGCATATGCCGGTAGGAACCGTAAAACTTGCCATATTGCCCGGTGAAATCCTCATGATGCAGGTGCAGCCAATCGTAGTCGTTCAGTTTGCCCTGCAGAACCTCTTCATCCCAAAGCTTGTCATATTCGATATCGGCATATTCCAGAGCAAGGCTGACCGCGTCGTCCCAGGGCAGGGTGTTCGGAGGGATGTAGACAGCGATCCTGGGCTCTTTTTCCAGCACCAGAACTTCCATGTTGGATTCCTGGATCTCGGTCAGGATCGCTGCCACTTGCGAGCCCGAAACCGTCTCATAACGGACTCCGGCAATGTTGCAGAGGCTGACGACGGCCTGGCTTTCGGAAGCCAGAAAACTGCCGCCACGATAGTTCAGCAGCCACTTCACCGTCTGCTGGTCTTTGAGGGAATTAAAAGCCACGCCATAGGCTTTGAGATGGTTGGACTGGCTGGAATCCATGGGGATAAGGATCTCGGCTGAAAGGGAGAGGGAAATCAGGACGCAGAGCAGCAGCAGAAGCCGTTTCAAAGCTTTTGTTCCTTCAAATGGCGGAGCATCGCGGAGTTTGTGGCTTCCGGGTGCTCAAACCAGTATTCCTTGGCGCTTTTCATCATATTTCCCAATCTGAAATTATCCAAATTACCAAAATAGCCGATCAGTTCCTGTGGTGTCAAGTTAAATCTTTTCGCAGAGAGGATTTCCAGCTTCTGTTGGTGTTCCGGCTGGATAAATTCCATGATCCCGCTCTCCAGCAGGAGCTCAAAGCCCCTTGCCACAGCAGTGCCTTCGGATTCGCTGCGGTTGCGCAGGTGGGGGGTGGGGCTGGGGATCATGATCCCGGCAAATTCACTGCTGATGCGATCCGGGCTCAGAGTTTGCACCAGAGCGGCGTTATTTTTGAGAGCGTTCCAGGTTTCGGGTTCGATCTTAAAATCGAGCACGGTGGCAAAGCGGATGGCCCGCAGCATGCGCAAAGGGTCTTCGCGAAAGACGGCTTCGGGCTTCCCCACGGTGCGGATGATGCCATCATGCAGATCGCGCAATCCGCGTTTGCTGAGATCCAAAAGGGTTCCGCCGCTGATGCCCAGCAGAAGCGCATTGATCGTAAAATCCCGGCGGGACACGTCTTCTTCCAGGCTGGCAAAGCTCACCTTGGGATTGCGATTTCCCGGCTTATACTCCTCCTTGCGGGTCATCTCCAGCTCGATCTTGCAGCCCTGATAGATCAGGGAAGCGGTGCCAAAGCGGGGCCAGGTCACCGGTTCGGAAGTGGAAAGAGCCTTGTGCAGAAAGGCGGCGAGCTTGATCCCGCCCTCAGGGACCTCCACCGTGATGTCGTAATCCATGGTCTGACGGTGGATCAGCAGATCGCGCACGCAACCTCCGGCAAAATATGCCGTGGTGGCAAATCTGGTATCCGCGATCGCTTCCGCGATCGCAATTCTAAGCTGATGTATATTCATGATTCCAGTAATTCTCCAATCACCGCGTTCGAGATAAACAGCGCTTCCGGACTGAGTTTCAGAAAGCCGTTGCCGGACTGCAGCAATCCCAATTTAGTTAGTTTCCTGATCGTATCTCCCTTGTGCAGTGCAAGATCTCTTCCAAAGCGCGCGCGATATTGAGCCGGATCTATGCCCCGGCTCAGTCTCAAACCCATCATAAGATAATCATTTGCCATGTTCTCACCAGTCTCGGCTTCCGGAAAGAGCAGCCCTGCCTCCACATTCTGATAATAAAGCTCCAGATCAGCCGGATTGGTGTAGCGCGTGCCTTTCAAAAAGCCGGCTGCCGACGCGCCCAAACCCAGATAATCGTCGAACTGCCAATAGTGCAGATTGTGCCTTGATTCGTATCCCGGGAGGGCAAAATTGGAGATCTCATAATGCTCGTATCCGTTGTCCAGCAGTGTTTCTCTGATCAGTTCATAGCTTCTCGCGTGCAGCTCATCCTCGTCCCGGATCGCAGACATTCCTGTCTGCGCGTAGACTAAAAGTCTACGATCCTTTTGTTCTTTCCGGATCGCAGACCTCCCGGTCTGCGTGTAGACCAGAGGTCTACAATCCTCGTCCTGGATCGCAGACGGCTTCCGGATCGCAGACATTCCTGTCTGCGCGTAGACCGGAGGTCTACGATCCGGATCCAGCCTCTCGCGTTCCAGCAGATAGGTCGAAATGTGTTTCGGTTTCAGCTCCAGATAGCGCTCCAGATTGTATTTCAGGGCGTCAAGAGAGGCTCCCGGCAGACCATAGATCAGATCCAGGGAGAAATTGGCATAGCCAAAATCCTGCAGCCAGCTGATCTTTTGAGCGATCTGAGCAGAGCGATGCCTGCGGGAAAGCCAATCCAGTTCCTCATCCAGCATGGATTGCAGACCCACGGAGAGCCTGTTCACGTCTGTGCCGGCAAGCGCTTTCAGATAGGAGGGAGTGATCTGCAGGGGATTGATCTCGAGGCTGATCTCGGTTTGAAGGCTGTAGCTGAATTCTGCCAGAAGCTCCTTGATCTGAAGAGCAGACAGCAGGGAGGGTGTGCCCCCTCCAAAATAGATGGTGTCAGCGTTTTTCAGCTCTTCCCGGTGCTGCAGGCAGAGGCTGATCTCATTGTGCAGCACGCTGACATAGCGCTCCAGTTCCGCTATAGAATAGGCCTCGCTGAAGAAGCTGCAGTAATTGCAGCGCGTGAGGCAAAACGGAACGTGAAGATAGACTGCTAACGGGCCTTGCGGAAGATCCTGTCCCATCGGATATGGGGGCTGTCATAGAGCTTGTTGTATTCGATCCCCTTGGACCAGAAGATCCAGGAAGGCGAGCCTGTGATATCACTGCGTTCCAGGAAGCCCCAATAACGGCTGTCCTCGCTGACGTCGCGGTTGTCTCCCATCACGAAATATTTGTCCTTGGGAACCACGATCGGCCCAAACCAGTCCCGGTTGAAATTGTGCAATTGCAGGGTGTCGCTCTTGGAGACCACCCGATAGGGGTCGTACCAGGGGTTTTGGGACACCCAGTCCGGATAGTTCGGGGGCAGATGCTGCACTTCGATCGAATTTGGGGAGAGCGGAGGCAGCGGCACCGCAATGTCATAGCATTCATAGCCTTGGGTAAATTCCTTGCCGTTGATATACACGATCTTGTCCTTCACGGAGATCGTGTCCCCCGGCATCCCGATCACGCGCTTCACAATGTTCTTGCGGGCATAGTAGGTGAGATGCATGAAGGTCATGGGGAATTTCTGGAATGCAGTCTTCTTGTTGATATAGAGCGGGTGGAAGATCCTGATGAAATCCGCTTTTGAATCCGGATGTTCCGGAGTGCCCAGTTCCAGCTTGGGATAGCGGAAAGTGACTATATCTTCGCGTTTGGGATCCGTGAAAAAGTATTTGAGTTTGTTGGCAACCAGATAATCACCCACCAGGAGGGTTTTCTCCATGGAAGAGGTGGGGATCACAAAGTTTTGGAAAGTGTAGTTGCGGATGATCATCGCCACCACAAAGGCAAAGAGGATGGCTTCGATCCAATCCTGAGCCCAGGGTTTGCGCTTGCGCCATTTCTTCCCTTCCGGCAAGGGACTGAGGCTGTAGGCAAGGTCTTTGACGGTGTTGGCTTTGGGCTTTTCTCTCATAGATTTATCTCGATCCTGTAAATGTAGTCATTTTATGACACCTGACTCCGGAGTGTGGAAATATGTCAAGCAGAAAAGCACCATCAAGTCTGTAACCGGTTTTTTTAACACAAATAGACCTTGACTAAATTTTTAAGCTCAAAAAACCTGCGCATATATCGTGTTTTGTTATCGTCTATATATCTGACCTGAACAAGGAGAATCTGAAATGAAGAAACTGTGTGCGTTCTTGGCTCTTATCATCTTTTTGTGCTCCCTGAGCTTTGCCCAAAGCTCCGGTAATCCCCCGGCAGGACAGAGCTCCAAAGCTGAAGCCGCCTCCCGGACCGTCTATACCGCGCCTTATTCCCAAAACTTCGGCGGAGCCTGGCTTCCGGCAGATTGGACCGCGGAAAACTATTGGAGCCAGTACAATTCCAATTGGGCCAGATGCTGGTTCGATCTGGGCAACGTGACGGAGACTACCGGGCTATATTCACCTCTGATCAATATTCCCGGCTATATGTACCGGCTGAATTTCAGGTGGTCGCACTGGCTCAATCCGACCTATACCAATGACATAGCCCGGGTCAAGGTCTGGTCCGGTGGGAATTGGGAAACGGTCTGGCAAAGACTTCAAACGGATTTCAACTCCAACGATGGAGCCTCCGTGAACGCTCCCGGAAGCGGAGTGCTGGAAAGCATAGATCTTACCCGCTTCTCCGGGCATGTCATCCAAATTATGTTCGAGGGCTTCAGCGGTGGCGGCGCTTCCTGGTTCATCGATGATTTCAATATCAGCTATCTCGACACCGGGATCAACAGCTACCCCAATGTACAGGATTTCAGCAGCGCCACCTTCCCTCCGCCTTATTGGCGTAATCCCAATTTCAGCCCCTACTGGACAAGAAGCGGGATCAATGCCTATGGCGCATCCGGACAGGGCAGCGCAATTGATTCGGATAACTGGGACACGGGTTCCACCACGGTCCTGGAATCACCTTTCCTGAATCTGGGAGTCTATGGGGGTACCCTCAGTTTTGACCATGCCTACGCGCATTACGCGCCTCTGGAACCTGCCCATAAGGACCTGCAGATATTGGTCTCCTATAACGGAGGACAGAGCTTTTCGGTCTTGCAGACCTTCAGCGGTGAAACCGGAGGCAGCCTGGTCACAGCTCTTCCGGTGAGCGGGGTCTTTAACCCCTCGGGAAGCCAGTGGGCTACCAAAACCCTGCAAATACCCCCCGGGGTCAATCTGCTGAGGTTCCAAAGCCTGAACCAATACGGCTCGGGCTATTTGTTCCTGGATAATCTCAAATTTGAGAAAAGGAATTTTCCTGCAGGCAGCGGAACTGCCGGCGATCCATATCAGATCTTCAGCGCTTCCCAACTCAGCAATGTGCGCCTGTATCAGGGCTCAACATTTGCCAACACACATTTCAAGCTGATGGCAGATCTCGATCTGCTGAGCTTTCTCGCTCCCACAGGAGAGGGCGGTGCAGTCTGGGGAGAGAACCGCTGGCTGCCGATCGGTAATACAGGAAGCCCTTTTTATGGCAGTTTTGACGGCAACAATCACACAATTTCAAACCTGAAATCTATATATTACGGCCCCAACCACGGACTCTTTGGAGTCACTGCCATCGGCAGCACCATCAAAAACCTGAATCTGGCTTCCACCTGCGCGATCCTGGGAGACACCGAGACCGGTTCCATAGCGGGCAAAAACAACGGGATCATTCGCAACTGCAGCTCCGCGGCAACGGTCAATATCGGTAACGCGGATAAAGGGGGAGGCATCTCCGGAAATAACACCGGATCAATCTTCAACAGCAGATTTACGGGTTCAGTCAGCCGTTCCGCAGCGGCTGTGAACAGTCACAGGCTGGGCGGGATCGCGGGGAATAACGAGACCGGAGCCGTGATCGACAGCTGCTTTGCCAATGCCTCCATAGCAGGAGGAAGCTGGAACGGAGGATTAGTGGGCTGGAACGACGGCACCGTCCTGCGCAGTCACAGCAGCGGAACTGTGAGCTGCTACAACAACAGCCAGGGTGGTTTGGTGGGCCAGAACAACGGCAATATCAACAATTCCTACTCGCGCTCCAACGTGAGCGGAGCAAGCTACGTCGGAGGTCTGGTGGGCAACAACGGCGGTTCGGTCACCAACTGCTACTCCACGGGAATCCCAAGCGCCTCCGGACCACGGGGCGGTCTGAGCGGATACGGCAATACCGGGATCACAGGCTGCTATTGGGATATCCAGACCAGCGGAATTGCCAGCTCATTCGGTGGAACCGGCAAGACCACAGCCGAGATGAAACTGCTCTCCACATATGTCATGTGGGACTTTGCG
>JAKLEY010000105.1 GCA_022711455.1 Candidatus Cloacimonadota bacterium | reverse complement strand
AGCCTGCCTCCCAGACCCACCTCGATCACAGCGGTTTGAACCTGCTCCCTGGCAAAGATGGCAAAAGCAATGGCGGTGGTGATCTCAAAGAAGGAAGCGTCCCATTTCTCAAAAAGTGGCTCGTAATTATGAAACGTGTTTAGGATTTGTTCAAATGGCAGATCCTTGCCATCGATGCGAAAGCGTTCCGTATAGTCGATCAGGTGCGGAGAGGTGTTCAATCCTGTATGATGTCCCAAACCCAAAGCCAGGGCTTCGAGAGTTGCACAAACGCTGCCTTTGCCGTTGGTTCCGGCCACGTGGAAGCCTCTGAGTCTGCTCTGGGGCTGGCCCATTTCTTCCAGCAGGTGAACCATGCGATCCAGCTCCAGCTTGACGTTGCCGGAGTATTTACGGTAGATGTGATCGAGAAACTCTCTGTATTGCATCTCTGACTCCTGATTTGCTAAAAATCTTCAAGTCACAGAAAAAAAGCCGTCTGCAGACGACTTTTTTATGCTGTGAAACTGTGTAGTTTTCAATAGGTTTTTGAGGCTTAAAGTGCGGCTTCAGGTTCAGCCGGTTTATATTTATCCGGGAAGAGCATGGCGCGCAGACTGTTGGCATCTGCCTTGCGCAGATCATAGGCGTTGGGCATGGTCTTCCAGATATTGATGTATTGCTGGATCATCTCGGCTTTGCGTTTACCGTTGGACTTGGTTTCCTGGTCGATAACGTCCAGGTCTTCAGCCATCATGTTTTGCAGGGGAGCGGGATCCATGTTTTCGTAAAAGTTCTTGGGCACAAAGTGTTTGGAAAAGCTGCCCAGATTGGGACAATAGACGATCACCCCAACGTTGGTCTTGATCTCCGTGCCGGTCTTATCCGCGATGTATTTGCCATAGACGATGTAGTTTTCCTTTTCTCTGGCAGTTTCGGGGCAGTAGGCATCAGTCTGGAGATAGGTGACTTTGGGATCGGAGGCCTTTTTGGTGCGGCGCAGAACACTCAGGTCACCGTTAAAATCAGCTTTCTGGTCTCTCATGTAATCCGTGGTGCCCACCCAGATGGTTTTCATGTTGTTCAGACAATCGTCCACGTTTTTATTCTTGTCCAGATTATAAAAGTTTGGTATCGCCAAAATGAATACCAGGGCGACGAATAGAATTACGCTGAGAACAGTATAGACTGAGATGCCGTTCTGGTTACGCAACATAATAAACTCCTGAAACAGTTTTCTTTTTCTTATCCTTTTTGAGCAGCCGTTTCTCGTCAAGCCTTTTTTCGCTGACCCAGGATTTTCCCGATATAATCGTAGGTCTCCGGAATATCCCGAAAGCGGGAACGATAATCTTTTCCGGGCTTGATCTCTTCACCTGCCATCCTGCGTTCCACCAGAGTCTCACCCCAGTTATAGGCTGCCAGGACCAGGCTCCAGTTATCGTTAAATCTTCCCTTCAGATAGACGATGTACTTCGCGGAAGTCTTCAGGTTATAAAGCGGAGAATAGAGCATCTTGGGATCGTGATCCTCCCGGATATAATGCGCTGTGCTCTGACGGATCTGACCCAGTCCGATCGCGTTCTGACGGGAGACTGCCAGGCTGCGAAAGGCACTCTCGGTGCGGATCAAGCGGTAAAAGATCACCGGATTGAGCTTGTAGGAGACTGCTACTCCGATGGTCATGATCCTCACGGAAAGGGGATTATAGACCAGAGTGACAAAGACCAGCAGCGCTGCCAGCCCGATATAGAGGCTGTGCAGTGCTTTATTCTGCTTTCTTTTCGCTTTCAAATCTTATTCAAAATAAAGCCGGGTCTTATCCAGTCCCCGGCTTGGATATAAAACAGTGCTTTAGAGGCTTTTTTTAAAGTCGTTCAGCCGCAGGACATGAGAGACTTCTTCGTTGATGATGCGGGCTATGGACTTTTTGGCTTTTTCATTGCTGAGAGAGTCGTTGAGCGCGTGGAAGAACAGCAGAGTGTCCTTCTCAAAAGTGATGGCGTTGTTGACAATGCTGAGCAGGTCTTTGGCATCGGTTGCGCTCTTGATGGCAGAGAATTCGTTGTCAAAGATCCGTGAATCGACTATTGTCTTCAGGTAGCTTGCCACCAGCTCCCAATCTGAAGAAAGCTCCAAAATCATCTCATCCAACTCGTCACGCAGACCCAGGAAAGTCTTTTCGTGATTCAGCTCCTGATCCCGCAGATAAGCCAGGAATTCCACTGCTTTGGCATCCAGGTCTTTGCGTTTGGTGGCTTCATGATAAAAGGCATAACCGTTACGTTCGATCTGAACTGCGAGCTCGATAATTTCGTTTACTGAGTATGCTGCCATTATTATCCTCCTAATGGACCGGAAATTTTCTTGTATTTACAGTATGAACGGGCTGGTTAATTTGTCAAGAAAAACGTTTCATTTGGATTAACGGATTAGTGGATTAGCGGATTAGGGGCGGGTGAGGCGAATCGCATGAGTCATTGCCGCGACTGTAAAAGTCACAATAGCTAATTCAATTATCTTCGGACAGTTCAATTCACTAACGCGGTGCAGACTGTGACGCGGAATGGACTCCTGCGATTCTGCGTTCTATCTCTCTTTGTCATCCCACTTTCTAATCGCTTTCATACCGCTTGCTGACCGCTTTCAAACCGCTTGCCTGACTGATATGCCAGGGAGGTGACATTGAGATGCAGGCAGGCGATCCGGGAGATGATCAAGAGCACGCAGATGACTGGAGCGGTGATCCCGCTGGAGTTGTGGCCGCCTTAAATAGACTTCATAAATGCTCTGCTGACTACCTCCAATAAATACAATTTCCATTTCCAACGAATCTTGAAAGGCGGGCTCGACTTCAGCCCCTGGGACTCGGACTAAACCTTATGAAGATAATATCTTTTCTATTCTTAAGTGATATAATTAGCGTGGGCTGAAGTCGAGGACGCGGTTCAAGCCATCAGAGCTATTACAAGTTTTTATATAGTAGAAAGCCCCAAGCGTCTTACGAGTCTAAGTAACGCGTCCACAACTCCAGCGAGACCAACTTCAGCCCACGCACATACATAGAACACGGAAAAGCGCGGATTCTTTTGGATTAACAGATTAGCAGATTAACAAATTAGGCGCACGCGCCACTAATTTACTAATCCGTTAATTTGCTAATCTCCCAATAGCCCCGGCATCCGGATTAAATATCTTTACAGAATCCACCCTGCTGATATCATGACTTCAAAATCCAAATATAAGGATCCACTTAGTGACAAAATTCACAGATATCGCCTTACCAGGCCCCCTATTACACGCAGCAGCTGATCTGAATTATGAGACCCCGACCACGATTCAGGAACAGGTCATCCCCTGGTTGCTGGAAAACGAACAAGACCTTATTGCCCTGGCTCAGACCGGAACGGGTAAAACCGCTGCTTTCGGTTTTCCGATCCTCAGCCAGACAGATATAGAAAAGTTATATGTGCAGACGATCATCCTCTGCCCCACCCGGCAGCTTTGCATCCAAATTGCCAAAGACCTGGAATCCTATTCCAAATATATGCCCCGGCTCAAGACCACTGCCGTCTATGGCGGAGCTGCCATGTACAAACAAAAAGACGCCCTCAAATCGGGTGTCCACATCGTGGTTGGCACTCCCGGCAGAGTGATGGATTTTATCCGTCAAAAAGTGCTCAAGCTGGAGCACGTGAACCGTTTGGTCTTGGATGAAGCTGATGAGATGCTCAATATGGGCTTCAAGGAAGACCTCTTTGAGATCATGAGCCACACTCCCGCCGAGAAGCAAACCCTTCTCTTCTCCGCTACCATGCCGCGCGAAGTGGCAAATCTTGCCAAGACCTTCATGAAAAACGCCTTCCAGATCAGTGCCGGCAACCAAAACCAGGGTGCCGACAACATCAAGCACTTTTATTACAAGGTTCATGCCCGGGATAAGTATCTGGCCCTGAAGCGGATCGCTGATATGAGCCCCACGATCTACGGCATCATTTTTTGCCGCACTCGCACCGAAACTCAGGAAATTGCGGATAAACTTCAACACGATGGCTACAATGCCGATGCCCTGCATGGAGACCTTTCCCAGGGTCAGCGCGAACTGGTGATGAGCCGCTTCCGTTCCAAATTCGTCCAGCTTTTAGTTGCCACAGATGTCGCGGCACGCGGACTGGACGTCGATGACCTCACCCATATCATCAATTTTGAGCCTCCCACAGATCCGGATGTCTATATCCATCGCTCCGGCAGAACCGGACGCGCGGGCAAGAAAGGAATCTCGATCACCATTATCCATGCGCGTGAGATCACAGCTTTCAAAGCCATGGAAAAGCGTCTGGGACGTGAGATCGTGCTCACTAAAGTCCCGGGTGGACGCGAGATCTGTGAGAAACAGCTCTTTCACTTTATAGACGGAGTGGAGCGTATCGAAGTGGACAACGAGCAGATCGATTCCTTCATGCCAAACGTCTACAAGAAACTGAGCTGGCTCACCAGAGAAGAATTGATCCAGCGCTTTGTCTCGGTGGAATTCAACCGCTTCCTCAATTACTATAAAGATATCTCCGATCTGGACGCTGTCTCTGAGACGCGCCCCCGGGATGAAAAAAGAGTTTACAGCTTTAAAACTTTCAAGCTCAATATCGGAGCTTCGGCCCAACTCACCAAGCGTGAACTGATGCGCTATATCAACCAGCTCAAGGTAACCCGCGGGATCGAGATCGGCCAGATCGATATTTATAACGATCACAGCCTGATCGAACTCGATGGTGAATTTGAAGAGAAGATCCTCAAGGCCGTAGCCCGAAACAGCTACAGGGGCATGAACGTGACCGCGACGGTGGTTGAACCCGCACGCAGAACCAAACGCGCTCCCGCGCCAAGCCAGGGCAGGGAACGCAGCTTTGAGAACAAAGAAAGAAGCTATGTTGGAAACAAAGAAAGGAGCTATAAGAAATCTTCCGAGAATAGCTCCGGTGCCGGCAGCTATAAGAAATTTGCCCCCCGGACCAAATCCCCCAAAAAGCCATCTTAAAACAGGGAGCTAAACATGAACAATCCCAAACCTGTGAATACCATGCAGCTTGATCTGAAGAAGATCAAGCTGGGAGTCGTCATCGCGATTGCAGCAGCAATCCTGATCGCGCTGTTCATTCTTTACTTTTCGATGCCGGTGCTCTCCTTCAGGTTTTTGACCTGGATCGTGCCGCTGATGTTCTGCCTTGCGCCGCTGTGGTTTGTGCCCCGCTTGCGCAAAGCGATCACTGTTCTGCTGGCAGTTTTGGCTGCCTGGCTGATCCTGGTGCCCATATTCTCTTCGGGGATTTTCCATGCCAAAGCCTATCGCGGCATGATCGGAGAAGTCAAATCCACCAATTTCACGGATCTGGTCTCCCCCGTCAATCTGGAACAGGTGCCAACCATAGACCAAGCCTACGCCACAGCCCTGGCCGAGAAAAAACTGGGTGAGGATTTTGCCCTGGGTAGCCGGGTGACTTTGGGCAGACCTACGATTCAACTTGTCCAAAACAAACTCTATTGGGTGATCCCGCTCTTGCACAGCGGTTTCTGGAAATGGCTGGCCAATCAGAACAACGGCACTCCGGGCTATATCAAGGTTTCTGCCACCAATCCCCAGGATATCGTGTTTGTCAGAGAACTGAAGGGCAAAGCTCTCAAGATCCGTTATCAGAAAGAAGCCTGTTTCGGGCAGGATCTCTATCGCCACCTCTATCTGCATGGCTATATGAACATTGGAATGGCAGGTGATACCTTTGAACTGGACGATCAGGGGGAACCCTGGTGGACCATTACCACATATACTCACAAGATCGGAACTCAGGCTGCTGAAGCCAAAGAACTGGTAACCGTGCATGCTCAGACCGGAGAAATCAAGGCTTATCCTCTGGAAAAGACGGCAGAGGGGATCAGCGATGCCAAGATCCCGGCCTGGGTCGATCGGGTTCAACCCTCCTATTTTGTTCTGCCTCAACTTTCCTGGTGGGGAAAATACGTGCGGGGATATTGGAATACCGTCTTTGGCAAACGTGATATGCTCCGTGTGACCCAGGGTCACACCGTGATCTATGGACGGGACAACCGCAGCTATTTTTACACCGGAATGTCCAGCGTAGGCGCGGATGAAGGAACCGTGGGCTTCGCCCTGATCGACACGCGCAACAAGGGAACACATCTCTACAAAGTTTCCGGAGCCACAGAATACGCTGCCATGAGCTCCGCTGAAGGCAAGGTTCAAAACTTCAAGTATCAGGCAACCTTCCCCATCCTGGTGAATATGAATGGCAGCGCCACTTATTTCATGACGCTCAAGGACAGCGCCGGTCTGGTCAAGATGTTCAGCTTCGTTTCCGTGAAAGACTTCTCTCTGGTGGGAGTTGGCGAAACCATCAAAGGCGCGCGTGACAACTATCAGATGGTGATGGCAGGAAGCCGCATCGGAACTCTTCCTGAGGGCAGCATGGACAAAGTTACCCGCGTGGGTACCATTGCCAGATTCGGCTCTGATATCAAGGACGGCAGAACCTTCTATTATTTCAGCCTCGCAGAAGATCCGGGGATGATCTACGTGGCCACCAGCAATCTATCAAGCTACCTTCCGCTTACCAGTGTGGGAGACCGGGTCCGCCTGGCCTATCTGAAGAGCGAAGATAAAGAGATCAGCCTCACCGAGCTTAAGAACCTCAGCCTCGGAGAAGCCTCCGATCCTGCTAAACCGGCACCCGCAAAGGAATAAGATGCCCCAGAACGGACACCTTCCCTTCCTGCGCAGAATCGCCCGCCAAGCCATGCTGGAAAAGGGTTTGCTGCCTTCTTTCTCGGATGCTGAGCTCACTGAGTTGAACGCGATCCGGGAGACCGACAGTCTGCCCGGAGACCGCACTTCCGACCTGCGGGACCTGCTTTGGTGTTCGATCGATAACAACGATTCCCGCGATCTGGATCAACTCTCCTATGGAATTCAGCTCCCTGACGGCAACAGCAGAATCCTGGTGGCAATAGCGGATGTGGCAGCTTTTGTGCCCAAGGATTCGCTGCTGGATCAGCACGCTAAACATAATACCAGCACGGTTTACACCGCTGCCGAGATCTTCCCCATGCTGCCCGAGAAGCTTTCCACGGATCTCACTTCTCTGAACGAGAATGAGGACCGGCTGGCTATCGTGGTTGAACTGATCGTTGCCCCATCCGGCAAAGTTGTGAAGGCATCGATCCAGAAATCGCTGGTACTGAATAAAGCCAAGCTGGCTTACAATCAGGTTTCCCGCTGGCTGGAAGGAGAGATCCCCACTCCGGAACAGATCAAACGTATTCCCGGTTTGGAGCAAACTCTACGCCTGCAGGATAGAACTGCTCAAGCCATGAAAAAGCTTCGACATGAACGTGGTGCCCTGGAGTTTGAGACTATTCATGCCCAGCCGGTCTTTGATCAGGATCAGATCCGCGAGCTTGAAACAGACCAGTCAAACCGGGCCAAAGACATCGTTGCCGACTTTATGATCGCGGTGAACGAAATGGTCGCCATCTACCTCAAATCCAAAGGCTTAGCCTCCATCCGCAGAATCGTGCGCAGCCCCAAACGCTGGGATCGCATCATCGAGCTGGCTTCCGAACATGGTTTCAAACTTCCAGCCGAGCCCGATCCCAAAGCCCTCAACGAATTTCTGATGCAACAAAAAGCTGCCGATCCCCTGCGTTTCCCGGATCTTTCGATCTCCGTGATCAAACTTCTGGGCTCGGGTGAATACACCGTGGAAGTCCCTGGAGAAGAGAGTCCGGGGCATTTCGGACTCGCGGTCAAGGACTATACCCACTCCACTGCCCCCAACCGCAGATACCCTGATCTGCTGACCCAAAGGATGATCCGCGCTGCTTTAGAAGGGCAGGCTCAGCCCTATAGCTCAGAGGAATTGGACGCCCTTGCCAAACACTGCTCCAAAACGGAAGATCTGGTAAATAAGATCGAAAGGCAA
>JAKLEY010000104.1 GCA_022711455.1 Candidatus Cloacimonadota bacterium | reverse complement strand
CCGCTGGCTTGAGCCCAGTGATATCCTTTACCAGGCTGATCCCGACCGATGAACCCGCGTCCACAGGTTTGACGATCAAAGGCAAGCTCAGTTTATCTACAAACCCCTGATAATCTGAGGGGTCATTGTAGTCAGAAAGCATGTCATATCGCATCAGAACCGAATCGGGCACGGGAATGCCTTCCTCGCGCACAATGAGTTTACAGACATATTTGTCCATGGTGAGCACACAGGCTTTGGCCGCGCTGCCCGTAAAGCTGTAGCCCGTGAGCTCAAGCAGAGCCTGGATCTCACCGTTTTCACCGGTGCCACCGTGCAGAGCGTTGAAGATCATATCCGGTTTTAAAATATCCAGCTGAGTAAGCAGATCTCCTAAAACAGGGAAATCTGAGGGGTCGAGCTCCGTAACCTGATATCCGAGGCGGCGCAGCTCATCCGTCACCGCTTTCGCGCTGGTGAGCGAGACTTCACGTTCCGGAGAGTTTCCTCCCTGCAGAACTACAATATCTTTCATCGATCCTCTTATCTAAATTAATTGCCGGCAGCTTCTCTGATCAATCCACGCTCCGGCAGGCTGCAGATAAAATAGCTGTTTTTTCACAGTAGACCAGTTCTGCCTGCGATCCGGAAAAAGCACTTCAGCTCGAGCCCCAGAGAGGCTTTGAACTGTCCGACTTCGGGAACGTTGCCTCCGCAGAGATCGACCGTGCTGTATCTGTCTTTGAGCGCGTTCAGCATTTCCACGGTTTGCAGTGAACTTGCCCCCTTCTTCATATCTTCTTTGTCAGTGGCTCCCAGAACAGCATAAGCAGTTCCGCTTCCGGTGCCAAAAACCAGATTGGAACTCACGATCCTGCCCTCACGCTGCAGATTGCATTGATGCAGCAGGCCGCAGCTGTGTAAGGTGTGCATGAATCTCAACAGAGCCTCATCTGAAAAGCTGCGGGGGTGCTGTTTGCGGTCGTAAAGCTTTTTCAGTAAAGCCACAAAAGCAACAGGCGCAAATTCTTCATCATAGGAGTAATCCTGCATCCGGGCATTCTTCAGTTTACGTTGTTCATTGCGGTTGGGATGCAGTGGTTTATCCGCGCTCCAGATATAGGTGTAGAGAGGGCTGGCTTTCAATCCTGCCCAACTGAAACCACGCGCGTCCAAGGTCCCGGGATCAAGATTGAAGCGGATTCGGGACCAGGTCTTGCTGATATGATCTGCCAATCCGCAGATGATCTGCAATTGATCCTGTTCGATGCCGCGAGTTTCCGGGTCAGGGAAGAAAGTGAGGGGCTGATAATAGGCTAAGGGCGGGCAGACCAGCAGTCTCAAACCCAGCCGGGAACGTTCATAGACCGGCAGCAGCGCCCTCAGGCTCTCACCCTTGAAACAGCAGAGATGGTAAAGCTTTAGCCCATGCACTTTGGCCACTGCCTCCATGAATGAGGGCTGTGACCACACGGGGAGCGGGTTGGTCGGGTTGAGGGATCCGGGAACGTGCAACGAATAGCGTAGAGCCATTATTTGATATACTTCTGAATGATATTGATGAGTTCCATCAGCTGAAAAGGCTTGATGATATAGTCGCTGGCGCCTTCGATCATGGAATTGTAGGCAGAATCTATGGTGGGATAACCGGTCATGATCAGGCAGAAGAGCTTTTCATCCTCCGCCAGAAGCTTTTGCATCAGCTCGATCCCGTTCATCCCCGGCATCATCAGATCCAGGATGGCCAGCTGATATTTTCCGGGGCGAAATCTGGCATAGGCATGCTCGCCGTCTTCTGCCAGATCGACCTCATAACCAAAGGCAGACAGATGTTCCCCGATCACTTCTCTCAAAAGACGATCGTCATCCACGAGAAGAATCCGAGAGCTCATCATTACCCCTTTATAATATATTATTCAACAGGATTCAAGTCTACTGATCAGGATAATAAAGTCAATGTTTTTTTTCGCCTCCATTGCAGTAATTCGCCCAAGTGTGGATTAATTTCCAAGCTTCCACGTAAAAGCTCCGGAAAAGATCAAACAGCGCAAATAATCCTTGACAATATCTTCAGGGGTCTATAACGTAGATACAAACAGACATTCAAAGGAGTTACAGAAAATGAACGCACGACTCAGAATCTTTGTTATATTCGGGCTCATACTCCTCTTCGTCGCTGCCTGCGACGAAGACAAACCTCAGGGGCAGAGCATCGCAACCGCATTAAACAACTATTGGACCTACCAATCAGATCTTACCGGCAGCCTGGAATCCCGCGACGGAACTATGGAAGCCATTCAGGACAAGATCAATTCCATGGGCACCACGAGGTCACGGGATGTCATCAGTGATATTGACGGTCTGGTGAATAATTATGTGACCAAAAGCGAGCTTGCCGCGGCTGACCTGCAGGTTTTGATCGATGCCGAAAACAAGATCATCCCCTATGGCAGCGACAAAGGCATCCTGGGCTCTATCGCCAACGGGATATACAACAAAGCCAAAGACACCGTGGTCTCCAGCGGACAGATGGTACGCAGCGGCTGGAGGGTCTTGAGCGGACGGCAGAGCCTGCGTCAGGTTTTGAATGATCCTAATTCCGGGATCCCGATCGTTTCAACCTTTGCGGAGAAGATAGCCCGGCACAATGCCGATCGCGACGCTTCGATCCGCACCTCCATTCTGGAGAATAACTCTCAGGATGGGATGATCCCGCTGGGAGAGCTCGAGGGGGCAACACCTCAGGACAAGCTGAATACTTATCTTAATCTTCCGGATGACAGCCCTCTCAAGATGAACACCCGTCGTGACGTGATGTATTGGGATGAGGGAGAGCGCACCCGCACAGCCAATACAGCCAAGGAACTTGGTGAGACCGGGGTCAAGATCGTAGGTGATGCCTACGGCGGACCCATAGGGGAATGGACCAACGAAGTGGTAAATCAACATTTACAGGAAGGTCAGACTCCCGCCAATTGCGGAACCCTGCAGCAAAGCATCAATTCCGCTGCCACCTCCAATCCTCCCATAACCGAACCCAAGACCTTGATCATTTCGAAGAAGAATATGCCGGATTCTGATCCCCGGATCACCATCGTGATGAACGCTCCTCAAACTCTGGAACAGCAGCTCCCGGCAGGATCGTATGACATTATTTCCATTGCCGATGGCTTTATCCGCAACGTTCAGGATGGCCTCACTGTCCTTCAAGGTCAGGTTAGCAGCGTGATGGCACAGCTCAAGAAGCTGGCAGATAACGCGATCGTGATCGAGAGTCTGACAGTGGACGAGGGCAGTATCACAGTCGGTCAGGTCATCCATGCCCATGTCGCATGCTTCAGTTCGATCGGCAAGAGCCTCAGCTTCAATTGGGCGATCACGGGGGGAACCTATAGCAACCTCGTGCAAAACGGAGTGGATATGTCTTTCAAACCTACTGAAGAGAAAGAGTATACCATAACGGTGACCATCACCGACAGCGCCGGCAACACCAAATCCCAGAGCATAAACGTGACTTCACTGGGAGGTCAGCTGGTGATCGATCATTATGAGATCGTAGCCGAAAACTTCAACGACCTGCTGCTCAATCCCGGCGAAAACGCCACGGTCGCGCTGTTTATCAAGAACACGTCGACCGTGAACCTCACCGGAACTCAGGCAGTGTCCACTCCGGGTGGAGTGATCTGCAACTATTCCAGCAATGCTGCCGCAATTGCAGCAGGGCAGACCATTCAGGTGAACGTCCCCATTGCGATCCCGGTGAATTTCTCCTCCGAAAACGTGACTTTTGTCTATATGTATACCACTCTGAATCAAGCGCAGATCCCTGTCCAGATCAATGATCAGCTGGAGGTTCCGCTTGATTTCTATGTGGAGATCAATCAGCTGGATAGCCCCGTAACCGAAAGGGTGGTTTATATCACCGGTAAGGTTTCCAATCCCTTGTTGCAAACGGCTGTGATGATCGTGGACAACGATCCTGATCAGACCTTCGATCTGAATCTGAACAGCGGCGAATTCAGCCAGGCTGTGGCTTTGGACGGCTCCTCAGAGCAGGTCCAACACACGGTTCAGGTCTATGCCACTGCCGGAGCCAATGTCGCCAGTGATACCATGAATTTTAATTCCCTGATCCCCGTGGTGGCTCTGCGCGCAACCCTCACCTGGGATACCAGCGGTACGGACGTTGATTTCTGGATCACCGATCCCAACGGTGAAAAGTGCTATTATGCCAATGATGTCACCCAAAGCGGTCTGACTCTGGATTTTGACGACACAAACGGTTATGGTCCGGAGAATATTACCACCACAAACATCATTCCCGGCGACTACCTGGTGCAGGTGCACTATTACAGCGATCACAACAGCAGCATAGCCATCGGCAGCAATTGTGTGGTCGTGATCCGCAAAGATGAAGGCTCCAGCCAACCGCCATATACGTATTACGGTTATGTGAGCGACACCGGAGACATCTGGACGGTGACAACTCTAACCTACACAGCAGCCAAAGGCTGGCGCGTGAAGGAAATCAACACTCACAGCACAATTGATCCCTCCACCCTGCCCGCCAAATAAACAACAATTCAAATCCCGGCACCGCTAAAAACGCGGTGCCGGGATCTTAGATCAACAAAAAGGATTTATCATGAAAGCAAGATTTCTCATTATTCTGATGCTGATCCCGATCCTACTGCCGGGAAACACCTGGCTGGAACGTTTGTTCAATTCCGCAGGAAACTCTCTGCCTCAAGCTGTTAACCGCTCCTGGCGGCTCCAGAATAAGACCGTCAGCTCACCCTCTGGTTCTGCCTGGGAAGACAGCGAGCGTTACGTCTACCATTATAACCCGGCCCACGCAAGCCAGATCGATTCCCTCTCTCTGCTTGGCTACGACGTCCAGGCCGGGGAATGGACGGATGCAGGATATATTCACAACACCTGGCTTCCCGGAGGCGAATATCTGGAAACCAGTATTATGGGTTTGCGTTTTATGAGTATGAGCTTTGAATACATGAAAACCTATGCGGTCTATGACAACCAGCAGCGATTGATCCATTTTTACATGTATTCCCAGCCCTTCCCAATCCGAAGCTGGGAACCCATGCAGAGGATCCATATTGTATACACAGGAAATGAATACACAGCCTACACCTGGGAAGAAGCAGAAGAAAACCGGCCTTCGCGCTATGGCAAGATCAGCTTTACCTGGGACAATCAGGGGCGGGTGCTCACAGAAACTGAAATGTCCTCCGCGGATTCCCTGAACTGGTCGAATGACAGCCGCACCACCTACACCTGGCATCCCAACGACACCACAACCGGAGCCCAATATATCCAGCATATAGCGCACATTATGCCTCAAATGCTGATGATGATGGATGACGACTTCAATCCGGGTATGATCTCCCAACTCCTGCGGGAGGATTGGTCCGGATCATGGGTGACAGCGGACAAGAAAGTCTATTCTTTTAACACCGATAACAGTCTGGCAGAGGTGACTTCTTACTATTATAATGCCGGTGTTTGGACTGCCGATTCAAAGACCACGAATTCATACGACGCCAATCATAATCTCAGCCTGGAAGAGGAATTTTATTGGGACGACGGTTTCAATTCCTGGATCCCTGATCAGCGCATTAGCTACATCTGGGAACAGAGCAGCGCTGCTGTTGATGAAGAAATCCCCGCAGCTGATCTGCTGAGTCTGGCTGTGTATCCGGTGCCCTTCAGTTCTCAGCTCTCCATCCGTCCGGATGGGAAGAGCTTAGCCCCCGTCACCATTGAGGTCTACAATCTGAAAGGTCAGCTGGTGCACAAGGCTGTCACTCCCCCCAATTCGGTCTATAGCTGGAATGAAGCCACTCCGGATGGTATGTATCTGATCAAAGCCACTCAGGATGGGCGCGGCAGCATTCGCAAAGCTCTCAGGATAAAGTGATCACAGATGCCACAGTATAAAACCGTTCTGACCCTTGCGCTGATCTTGGTGCTGCTGGCTGAATTCGCAGCGATCATGGGTATCTTTTCTGATTCCAATGAGCTTGTGCAAAACGTCACCAACGTACGGGGGGAACAGGTAAGCCTCTATGGAAAAGGTATTTACCGACACATGCCGGCAGATGTCGCGCCTCAGGGGATTGCCCAGGATTATGTGACCCTGTTTCTGGGGATTCCACTGCTCCTGATAGCCCTGATCTGGTCCCAAGCAGGCACAATCCGGGCTCGTCTGATGCTGGCAGGAGTGCTGGCCTATTTCCTGCTCACGTATCTCTATTGGATGTCGATGGTTACCTATAACGACCTGTTTCCGATCTATGTGATTCTGACCGGTCTGTCAATGTTCAGCTTCATGCTGGTGATGCTGCACCTTCCTCCCCGCAAGGTAAAGAGTGTTTTCATCGATCCCATTCCCCGCAAGACGGCAGGCTTGTTTTTGATCATCGGTTCCACCATGACAGCCCTGAATTGGCTGAGCATCATAGTCCCGCCCTGGGCACAAGGCACAGTCCCCAAGGAGTTGTATCATTTTACAACCCTGATCGTTCAGGGTATGGATCTTGCCTTTTTTCTGCCCTTTGCCTTTGTTTCAGGGTTTTTGCTGCTCAGGAAGAGTCCCTGGGGCTATCTTTTCGTTCCGGTGAATCTGGTTTTCTTAAGTCTGCTGTTCTCAGCTTTACTGGCGAAACTGATCTATTCGATGCTGTGCGGGATCAACGTTGCCACACCGCTTCTGATCGTGGCTTCGGTGATCCTTTGCCTGGCTATATATCTTTCCACCCGGGTTCTGCAAGGAGCAAGGGGGATATAACTGTAACATAGGCTTGAGAGCCTGTGAAGAAATTCATCCTCCGGCTACTTGAGTCCCGCCGGGACTCAAATAGCCCAATGAATGATTTTTCGCAAGCTCTTCAGCCAGACCGCACAAGCAGGATCGATCTACCTTCCGCTGACTTTCAACAGCTTTGTGTATTTACTGAGGATTCTGAGCACTGCCCAGATCAAAGTTCCGGCTGAGCTCAGAATGATCCAGAACATATTGGCATTTATCCTGTTCAACAGGATCAGATCTCCGAGCGCTTTGAACACCAGCAGAGATATTATCACGGCATAAAAGCCTGAATATTCACGTCTAAGCACATGCCGCAAAGAAAACGACAGATCCGGAGGAGTAAATTGCTTGAACCTGTAGGGGAAAACCGGCGTTCGCGACGCCCAATCCAGATACTCTTTTCCGAATTTTTCCCGCAGGAAGCTCTCTTCCGTGAACATGATCCGCTCATAGTAGATCACAAACAGCAAGATGAAAAGCAGAACAGCCCAGATATGTCCCGTGAAGAGCATGAGCCCCAGATACATAAAGAAGTTTCCTATATACAGGGGATGCCTTGAAAGCGAGTAGATCCCGGATGTGTTCAGCTTCTCAGCAAGTTGCTTCCTGGTGTTGCGTCCGGAGGTTTTGGCAGGGGTGTGTCCGATCGTATATGCCCGGATCCCCAGACCAAAAAAGCTTACTGCCAGGCTGATCACAGCCCGTAAAAATTCGGTTCTGAGCAGAGTTTGGGGATCACCGTCAACGAGCGAGCCCAAAAACAAAAAGATCAACAGCAAGGGGAAAAAGCTGCGCCAGCGGAAAAGCCAGCTACCGGAGCGGTTAAATTCTTCTTGTAAAGGCATATCGATCATCCTTGAAAATTATTTTAATAATCCGGCAGGTTGGTTCTTATTATGCTAAACACACTGCCTCAGGCCGGGTCAATCCGTCCAGAAGACAGCATGCAGAAATCAACAGACAGATAATTGCCACAATCCAGCGCTCAGAATTTTGTCAACCCACTTCTTAAAGTCATATCCCTGTCATGCCGCTATCATACCGCTATCTAACCGCTTTCAAACCGCTTCCAGGAGGGGGATGACAGCGATCAGAAAGAGATATGAGAAGGGTAAACAGGGGAGGGATTCGGCGGAGAATTCCCTTGACTGAATGTCCAAGTTTCAAAAGCACGATTGAATGAGAATGAATTATGTGTGG
>JAKLEY010000103.1 GCA_022711455.1 Candidatus Cloacimonadota bacterium | reverse complement strand
AACAAAGTGCATATAAGATCATCACAGACCTGAAGATAGCAGAGGTGAACGGCAAAACGATCCGTTTGAAGAGACAGAACGACGATGGTGTCAACGACTTTCGGACAGGGGACATCATTGTGCTGTATCGGCAATCTCAGGCTGTTCAACAGCAGCAGCTTTACCGTGGCTCAATAATGGCATTGGATCCGGATGGGATCGAGCTCTATATCAGGGGAGGGATCAAAAACAATCCCAATCCGGGAGGAGACGAAGCCTGGTGTCTGGAACACGATATTCTGGAAAGCAGCCTCTACACTCCATTATCATCTCTGGTGACTTTTTTGAACGGGGATAAAGATCTGCGTCAGGTCTGGCTGGGACTGCGCGAACCCAAACGCGTAGCTTATGATGTTTCAAACGACTACCTGAGCGATCTGTGTCATAAACTCAATGCCGCACAGGATTACCATATCGTTCAGGGTCCTCCGGGCACCGGAAAGACCTCCGGACTCCTCACGCATTACATTTCGACAATTTATCACCAAACCCAAAAACGGTTGTTGATCCTCAGCTTCACAAACCGGGCAGTAGATGAGATCTGCGGCAGCCTCAGGAAACATGATATTCCATTTATCCGTACGGGATCTTCCCAAAGCGTTGACGCAGAACTGCTCAGCAAGCAGATCACGGGCAAGACATTTGACCAGATCGAAGAGATCATAAAGGGCAACCGGATCTGGCTGGCGACCGTGCAGAGTTGCAGTGCCTGGCTACAGGATTTTCTGAATATAATGCCGTTTGACGAGCTGATCATCGATGAAGCTTCCCAGATCATCGAGTTAAATATTCTGGGGATGATCTCAAAGCTTGGGAAGACTATCCTGGTTGGTGACCAGAACCAATTGCCTCCCATCACGATCCAGGCTCCTGAACTATATGTTTTTCAGGATTCACGTCTGCAGGATCTGGGCTATAGTTACTACAGTCAATCGCTCTTGGAACGGCTCTTCCGTCACTGCCGGAAACAGGGCTGGGAGAGCTCGGTGAGTGTGCTCACCAGGCATTACAGGATGCATGAAGATATAGCCTACATGATCCACTCTTGGTATGATGATCGGCTGGAATCGGTGATAGATCGCCAAAAGCAAGAACTGAAGCACTCTCCCGCAGTTCTGGGCAAAGCCAGATTGATCTGGATCGAGTGTCCCCCCACTGTCCAAAATCATTACGATCCGCTTCAGGCAAGGGCAATTCATCGCGTCATCCGAATGCTTATTGAAGGCGGAGAGGTCACTGATCCTGCCAGGGAAATTGGCATTGTCTCCCCCTACCGGTCCATGATCCACTGTTTGGCTGCAGAGCTGAGCGCGGAGCTGCAAGGGATCACGATCGACACTGTGGAACGGTTTCAGGGCTCGGAACGGGATTTGATGCTGATCACGCTTCCGCTTAGGAAAGCCGGTGATCTGCATACCATGGAGGCTGTCTCCGCGGATGGCCTTATCGACCGCAAACTCAATGTGGCAGTGAGCCGGGCACGGGAAAGACTGATCATTTTTGGCAACCGCGGGCTTTGCCAATCTTCCATCCACTATAGGAATTTAATTGACAAAATAAAGCAGAAAGGGATTTGGATTCCCGTGCAGGAGATTATATCCTGAGGGATAGCACACGTTTAATGCGCGCGCAGACCGGAAGGTCTGCGATCCTGAAAATATAAGGAGTTAACAATGTCACAACCCCCTCAACAGAATCAGCTGAATATCAAGATCGACGAGAAGGTCGGAGAAGGCACCTATTCCAATTTTTTCCTGATCACCAATTCTCCCAGTGAATTCATTCTGGATTTTGGCAGAATCCTGCCCGGAATCCCTGATGCCAAGATATACACCCGGGTAGTCACCACCCCGCAGCATGCCAAACAATTTTTGCAAGCTCTGGAAAAGAACATTGAGAATTTTGAAAACCAATTTGGAGAGATCAAGGTCCAGGGTCAGCAGGAAAACCGGCCTGTAGGTTTCAAACCCGATAACAAAGTTAATGGTTAAAAGTTAGCGGTTATAAGGTGACGCGGAATTGCTCGAAATGATGTAGTGAAGAGCTTCGCCAATAAAATCCTTGACGAAAGAGCTATAACCAGAGTTTTGGAACGAACACAAGATTTAAGTATCAAAAAGAATATAAGATAAGGGAGCAAATGCCCATGAAAAAGTTTTCCTGGCGCGGTCTATCTATAGTCATATTTATATGCGTAACAGCATTTTATTTGGCTCCTTTGGCTATTCCAAACCTACCCACGTGGTGGGCTTCCAAAAAGCTCAAGCTGGGTCTTGACCTTAGAGGTGGAATGCAGATCCTCCTGGAAGTCGATTCTTCCAAGTTGTCTGCCGAAGACGCCAGAAACGCGTTAGACCAAAACATCAAGATCATCCGTGACCGTATCGACCAATTCGGTGTTGCCGAGCCTGTGATCCAGAAGCTTGGCGAGAACCGGATCATGGTTCAGCTTCCCGGCATCAGCAATTTTGAAGCCGCGGAAAAACTCATCCGTCAAACTGCCATGCTCGATTTCAAGTTGGTTGCGACTGACGAGAATGCCAAGCAGGTCATCTCTGCAGTGGATTCTGCCGTCAGCCAGAACATCAGCCGTTTCCCCGAGCTTTATAAACTGGCTCAAAAAGACAAAGCCATGCTGGCCAAGCTGGACAGCACCAAAACCGACACCCTCAATCAGGGCAGCGGTGTCTTCAGCAGTCTGGTCCGTTCCACGGAAGCAGGCTATGCCGTCCAGTATGACAGTGTGGATCTGGTTCAGAACGTCCTTGCGGACAGCACTTTCAAAATGCTGGTCCCCATGGGCTTCCAGCTGGCTATGGGTAAATACAATATGGACGATCCCAAAGCCGATCGTGATTTCTATGTCCTTTCCTCCAAATCCGAGCTCAGCGGAGCGGATCTGGCCAAAGCCAAGGTGGAGATCGGATCTTCGGCTTCCACTGATATCAAAGTTGCCAATAAGCCTTATATCTCCATGGATCTCAAACGTGACGGCGCCAAGAAATTTGAAGCCGTGACCGGAGACAACATCCAACGCCGTCTTGCGATTGTGATGGATGACGTTGTATACAGCGCTCCCGTGATTCAGGATCGCATTGCCGGTGGCAGTGCGCAGATCACAGGTTCTTTCACCCAGCAGGAAGCAAGCGACCTTGCCATTGTGCTGAACACAGGTAACCTGGTTGCCCCGATCAAACCGATCAATACAGAGATCGTGGGCGCAACTCTGGGAGCTGACAGTATCGTTAGCGGCAAGCTGGCTGGTCTGATCGGTTTGATTCTGGTGGCTATCTTCATGATATTCTATTACAAGTTTTCAGGCTTACTTGCAGATGTGGCTTTGGTTTTCAACGTGGCTTTCATTTTAGCGATGTTGACGGCTTTCGGAGCAACGCTGACTCTGCCCGGTATCGCCGGTATCATTCTAACCATTGGTATGTCCGTTGATGCCAACGTGCTGATCTTCGAGCGTGTCCGCGAAGAGCTCAAAGCAGGGAAATCTCCCCGCAGCGCTACTGATGCGGGTTATCAGCGTGCCGCAATCACGATTTGGGATTCTCAATTGACCACCCTGATCGCAGCTGCTGTGCTCTATAACTTCGGCACAGGTCCCATCAGAGGATTTGCTGTTACATTGGCCATAGGTATCGTCGGATCGATGTTCTGCGCCATTGTGTTTGTCCGCTGGATGTCTGAAGCCGTTCTGCTCGGCGGCAATAAAAAGACTCTGAGCATATAAGGAGAATGGAATGAGATTATTCGAAAATGCCAACTTCCAGTTCGTTAAATACCGCTATTACGCTTATGCGCTTTCCATTCTGTTCATCCTGGCTGGTGTCTTTGGTCTGATCACCAAGGGTTTAAACTGGAGCATTGAATTCTCCAGCGGTGTTTCTGCCAGGGTCAATCTGCAAAGTCTCGATAAACAGGTTCCTCCTGTGGAGATAGATAAACTTCGCGGTGTTCTTGCCAAGAATGGTTTTAAAGAGGCAGAGATCCAGTTTGTCGGTAAACAGGAAGAAGCCACCTTCTTGATCAAGATCAGAAGCCTGGATAAAAACCCGGATTCTGCAAATAACACCAAAGATAGCCTGATCAAGATACTCCAAACAGAATTCCCTGATTATATCAAGGGACGTGATATGAATACCGAGGTCATTCAGGAACTCAGCATCGTGGGACCCAAGGTCGGAGGTGAACTGCGCACACAAGCGCTTCTGGCTTGCCTGATCGCCATGCTGCTCATCATCATCTACGTCTGGTTCCGCTATGAGCTGGTCTTTGGAGTGATGGCTATTGTTGCCTTGTTGCACGATGTCTTCATCATTGTGGGTATCTTCTCCCTGATGGGCAAGGAGATCACGGTGCAGATCATAGCCGTGCTGCTGACCATTATCGGTTACTCGATCAACGACACCATAGTGATCTTCGACCGTATCCGGGAAGACCTCAAGAAATCCCGCACCAACGACTACACGGAGATCTTCAACCGTGCCATCAACGAGACCCTCAGCCGCACCGTGATCACGTTTTTAACAACGTTCTTCACCACCGGCGCGTTGTTCTTCTTTGGCGGACCTGTGATCCATGACTTTGCCTTCGGGATGTTGCTGGGATTGTTCTTCGGAACCTTCTCCACGATCTTCGTAGCCAGTAATCTGGTGATCGAATTCTTCCTGGTCTCCCACAAGGAAAAAGACTCCCTGAAGAAACTCACCAAAAAGAAATAAACCTATCAATACAAGATCCGGAAGCCATCCTGCAAAGGGTGGCTTTTTTTTGCTGTTGTGTCGCACTCTGATGCGACGACATTGATGTACGGGCGCTCGCTGTAGCGACCTTCAGGGAAACGCAGCAAACTCTTGGATAGGCGGTACGGCGACCGCCTGTACATTTAGTTCGGATCGGAATCCGAACCTACCATAGAGCAGCATGCCGCTGCCGCTGAACTTAAGTATCCAGCACTATCTGCATCCTGCTCTACCGCCGGCATGCCTCAGGCACGCCCCCGGCATGCCTCAGGCACGCCCCCGGCATGCTTCCTGCACGATTGTGCCTGCAGCATGCCTGCGGCGTGCCTGCAGCGTGCCTGCAACTTACCGGGAGCTTACTCTCTCCCGGTCAGGAAAGGGCAGATTATGGGCTTGACACAAAGCCTCCGCTAAAATAATGGATTACGGAATAATAATTGTAAGAACAAAGAAAAAACATAGATTCAGGGAGTAACCTTACGATGCGTGAATTTACGCCTTACCGTTTCTTATTGATGTGTCTGATCCTGCTATGCGGCTTGTCTGCGCTGACCGCACGAACCGGTCTGCCGGACGACGACCCCTACCTCAGATTTGTTCAGAGGTTCACCGAAACCGCCCCCCCCACCGGGGAAGTGCGTCCGGTGGCAGAATTTGAGCCCTCTTCTCACGTCCTGATCCGCTATCCTCTGGGAATACCGGTGGCTCTGGTGAACCACCTGTCCAACACAGCTCAGGTGATCTGCATCGTGAGCAGCACTTCTGTGCAGAATCAGGCAACAACTGCCTTCAATAGCGGTGGCGTCAACATGGCCAACGTTTCTTTCATGATCGCCCCAACGGATTCTTACTGGACCCGAGATTACGGTCCCTGGTTCATCTGGAACAACGACACCTGTTCTCTGGTGGATTTTCAGTATAACCGGCCCCGTCCCAATGATAACATGATCCCTCAGACCTTTGCCACCTATTTTAACCTGCCCTATTTTGGGATGAATCTGCAGCAGACGGGTGGAAACTATATGACAGACGGGATCGCGACTGCTGCCCAAACTCAGATCGCCTACACGGAAAACTCGTCTCTGACTCCGGCTCAGGTGAACCTCAAAATGCAGCAATATCTGGGAATCGACAATCTTTGGGTGATCCAGGATCCCAACAACACCTACATCGATCATATCGACTGCTGGGGCAAGTTTTTGGCTCCGGATAAAGTTCTCATCCGCAGTGTTCCCACTTCCCACGCGCAATATGATGAGATCGAAGCTGTGGCTGCCTATTTTGCCGGTCAGAACTGTGCCTGGGGCTATCCCTACAAAGTCTACCGGGTCAACACCCCCGGCAACCAACCCTACACCAACAGCGTCATTATCAACAAAAAGGTCTTTGTCCCCATTATGGGCGGAAGCTATGATACAGCCGCGCTGAACGTCTATCGTGCCGCCTTGCCGGGATATGAAGTGATCGGAATCACAGGCAATCCCTCTACTCCCTGGGAATCCACAGACGCGCTGCACTGCCGCGCTCATGAAATTCCGGATAAACAAATGCTCTATATCGATCACGATCCCATTTGGGGACTTCAGCTCGGGGACAGTTTTGATATCAACGCTTTCGTGCGGCCCTACAGCACCGGCAGCGTGATCGCGGATAGCGTCTTCGTGTCTTATAAGGTCAATCAGGGTCCCTGGACCAGAGCCCTGCTCACCCAGATCACAGGATATGACTATACGGTTTCCCTGCAAGGCTTTGCGCCGGGGGATACCATTCGCTATTTTATACATGCGGCTGATACGGTTGGAAAATCCAACAACCACCCTCTCACCGCCGGATATGATCCGCATCTCTTTGTGCTGGAATCAGATTACATCTCTCCCACGATCGTGCACACCCCTCTCACCACGATCTCAAATCAGCCCTCGGGTGTGCTATTCTCAGCAGAAGTAACTGATAACGTAGGGGTTAGCCAGGTGTTTCTACGCTGCCGTATCGACAACGGACCCAGTCAGGATTTTCCTATGCAGAATAGCGCAGGCAATTTCTGGATCTGCAGTTATATCCCGGATTTCTCCGCCACAGACCTCAATTTTCGTTATCAGATAATTGCCAGAGATAATGCCAATCCTCCCAACGCGTCAACCTATCCGGCCGGAGACGAGTGGGTGGTAGTTCCGATCGAACCTGTCTCAACCGACGATCCCGAAATCAGCCCCCTGATCCCCCGGATCTCCGCAGTCTTTCCCAATCCTTATAAGGCCGGGCAAAACACAATGCTGAACATCGATTATCAATCCGCTAAAGGCCTTCCTGTCACTCTGGAGATTTTCAACCTCAGAGGTCAGAAAGTATACTCCGGGAGCACGATTGCCGGCAGCGATGGTTTGAACAGATTAGGCTGGTCCGGACGTGAAAGCAGTGGAAAGTTTTCCTCAGCTGGCGTATACTTCATGCGGCTGACAATAGCTAACACACTGCTAAGCAGAAAGATATTACTGGGCTTGTGAAGGCTGTCGCAAAGATTCAACACGTGATGATAAAAATATACAGAGATTTATCTTGACAATTTTCACGTGCTTTGCTTTCTTGATTCCAGCCTACAGACCCTACATAGAATGCCCTCCGAGCAGTGGGGATGCCGCCCGGCATTCCCCACTGTATTTTTTTTGCCCTCAAGAATAGGAGTTCTAATGAAGCTATCCCATCTGATCCTGCTTTTTCTCATCTTTAGCTGTCTTCCGGTTAACGCGATCGAACGTCTGGTCATTCGCATCGATGATCCCGATCCCTCTGTCTTCAGGCATTATCTGGAGACAGCGGCAGACATCGCTTCCTATCGGCCCGGAGTCTATCTGGATCTGGTGATCCCAGCCTCTGAATTACCGGCTTATCGGGCTTTGCATCCTGCTTTAAGTGTAACCCAAACTGAGGCTCAGCTGAAGGAGAACCTTTCATCACTGGAACGGGACATCCCCGGTTATAGCACTTACTCGGCGCTAATGACTGAGATCCAGAGCCTGCAGGCTCAGTATCCGTCCCTGATCTCAACCCAGATCATAGGTTCCGGCTGGGGTTACCAATTGGCGCAGACCATACCCTACTATCAGAATTTCAATCATCAGATCACCGCGATCAAGGTTTCAAACGATGTTCTGGTGGAAGAAGACGAGCCTGCGATCTACTTCTGCGGAGCACATCATGCCCGTGAGCCCATCGGAGTGGAAGTCTGCATGGAGATCCTCACATATCTGGTGGAGAATTACAATCTGGATCCCTTTGTGACCAATCTCCTGAATACCACTCAGGTCTGGATCGTTCCCCTGATCAATCCGGACGGGCACAAAGTCGTACTGGATCAGACGGATGTCTGGTGGCGCAAGAATATCCGGGATAACAACAACTCCCAAAACTACACCGGGGGTGAATATGGTTATGGGGCAGACGGAGTGGATATTAACCGTAACTATGCCTGGGAGTGGGGCTATATCAGCGCCACCGATGACAATAACTCTGCCACCTATCATGGACCCGGGGCTTTATC
>JAKLEY010000102.1 GCA_022711455.1 Candidatus Cloacimonadota bacterium | reverse complement strand
TGCCATGGCCGATGTAGATGTCGTCGATAAACCAGACATACCCCAATCCATCATTGGAAGGAGGATCGAGGCATGCCAGGCAAGTCTGAGCTGCTGTCCGGAATAGGCTGCCAGATCGATGGTGATCGGAGTGGCATAATAATTCCAGCCTCCGGTCTGCGCGCTGGCATCCCAAAGTATGGTCCAGTTTGCGCCTCCGTCAATGGAGCCCTTCACGTAATAATGGTCTCCTGCTGTGGAGCCCTGATAGACGTAGCTGTCAAATCTGAGATAGGCATTAGGCGGCACAGCGAAACCGGGGGTTCTGAGCCATTCGTCCTGATGTTCATAGCTCCACCAGAGACCGGCTTGAGAAGCTCCTTCGGTGGGAACGACTGAGTTCGCGGCCACGGGAACGGTTCCGAATTTGCACCAGGTGGGATAGACTCCGCTGGTGTTGGCAGGACCGGTGTTGGTGATGGTTTGGGTCCAATCCGTGGGCGGGAAGGTCGTGGCTTCAAAGCCTTCAGTGATCTCCAGGGCATTGGGATCGGGAGCGGTCCAGGTGATTATTGCCTCGGTTTGAGGTCCGTTCAGGGTTGCAGTCACTCCACCGGGGGCAAAGGCGATCTCCGAAAGGGTGATGTTGCCCATGGCATGGTTGGTGGCTCCCACGTTGATGTTACCCGTCGCGCTGGTGTATCCGGGCGCGCTGATGACATAGCTGTAGGTCTGATTGGCATAGACAGCGGGAACGGTGAAAGCACCGGTGGCAGTGCTGTTTGCACTGTAGTTGGCATAGCCGGTAAGAGTAATTGCTGCTCCGTTGATCCCGGCTGCGGTATCTGAGGCCAGAACGGTTCCGGTCACGTTTACGGTTGCCATCGGAACCAGGCTGGCATTGACGGTCAGTTCCTGATCTTCAGCCAGGACGATAGCCTGAGTCTGAGTCACATAACCGTATTTGCTGAAGGAGATATTATAGTTTCCGGGCAGGACGTTCATCATGCTATATTGCCCTGAAGCATTGGTGGTGGCTGTATATCCGGCATCTACCAGAGCGACAGCAACTCCTTCCAGAGGCACGCTTCCGGGTCCTGTCACGGTTCCCAGGATGTCTCCCACTCCACCCGGGATCACCATGAAGGTGGTCTTGGGGAATTGCCCTGTGGCAGTTCCGGCTGGAGGAGCGGCAGGATCGTAGGTGGTGGAATCGCTATAGATGTTGCGGGCACGGTTGGTGCCGACGGTCTGGCATTTGAAGTAATCCGAAGAGCTGTAGTACTGAGTATCCATGGGACGATTGAACATGATCACCAGGTTTTCTCCGTTCAGATAGAGGAAGGGAGCGTTGAAGCTGATCGTGATCACATTTTCTCCGGAAGGATAGTCGATCGTGCCATCGAAGACAGGGGTCAGCTGGGTGGATGGGATGTATCCGGCAGAGAGATCTGCCAGAGTGGTGGTGCCGATCCAGACCTTGGTGGGAAGGGCAGTGAGGGCACTTGTGAAGTTGTTGTATAACCTCAGGCCTGTGATCTGACCGATGAAATTGCCCATCTCTGCCGGGTAATAAAGAGTTTGATAGAGGCTGTTCTTGTAGAACATATCAAAGGGCATTCTGGCATTCTGGCTTCCGTCGCCGACCGTGATCGTTACCAATCCGGCAGGATTGACATCGACGTTCATGGGAGCTGTCTGGTCATTGGCAGTGTTCTGGTCACCGGTCAGGACAACCTTGCCAAAGATGGTGGCCGCACCGGCTGTGGTGGGAGCCCATGGAATCACTACAGGCAGGATCTGTCCGGCTGTTAAGGCAGGACCGGGAACGGAGGCGAGCTCTGTGGTTCCGCTCATCAGCTTGACGCTATAAGTGGATTGCGCGGCAGTTCCCCAGTTCTGAACCATCACGGTGTAGTTGGAAGGGATACCGACCGTGGGAGTGGAGTTTCCGCTGATGGAATTGGCTCCCAGATCGTTCGGGGCAACCAGTTCCACCTGGAAATCATCCACATAGAGCAGACGGCTGGTGCCCCCGAGGCCATGTTTGAAGGCAATGTAACGCCCTGTTCCCGTGTAGCCCGTGAAGGACACGATATACTCCGTAAAGGCAGCAGTGAGGGGGATATTCTGGATTTCGGTGTAGGTGGCTGCATCCTGCGGATTGGTCATAACACCTATGGAGATGGGATACCCTGCGCTGCCGGAGCGGCTCCAGAATTTGATCCGGGTAGTATTCACAGGGATGTTTGTGGCCAGTGGAGGAGCGATCAGGATCGCGATCGCACTGGCATCAGTGCTGTTGGTCATTCCTGCGCTGTTGGGAGCAGTGTGGTTGGTAGTGTAGGTCTGCACCAAAGCCGTGGCAGTGGACTGGATCAGCTTGCTCCAGGTGAGGGGCAGAGCGGGGGCGGTCACTGTATCAAAGGCTTGAGCATAAGGCAGGCTGGTGATGGTCGGATCGATGCAGGATCCTGTGAGCGGAACCGTGTGCGCGGTGCGGTTGGATCCGTCACGCGAGCCCAGATTGAAGGTCCGGGTTCCACCCAGGTTGTCTGTGATAGTGATCGTGGCAGTATGGTTTCCTGCAGCCGTAGGACTGTAGCGGACAACGAAAGCCACGGTTTGACCGGTGGTGAGGTTTGCGGGCAGAGTCGGGACACCTTCCAGAGTGAAGAAAGGCGAGCCACTGATGGTCACGCTGTTGATGGTGAGGGTTCCACCACCAACGTTCAGAGCTTGCATCGGAGTGGAAGCGTTCATACCCATCAGGACCTGACCAAAGTCATAAGAGGCCGGATTGACCGCAAAGAGCGGATCCGGGCTCAGGGGAGTCATGGTCAGGGTCGTTTTGGGGAAGGTTCCGGAGAGGGTTCCGGCAGCAGAAGGATTCAAGGGGTCGTATTCAGTGCTGTCCGAAATCAGCTTGCGGGCACGGGTCGTGCCGACCGTCTGCGCCTGGAAATTGTCACTGCTGCTGAAATATACTGTGTCCATTGGACGGTTGGCATAGAGCACGAGGTTTCCGCCGGTGTAGGAAAATGGCACCTGGAGCGGGATCACGATGCTGTTCTGACCGCTGGGGAAGTTTACGTTTCCGTTGTAGACCTGAGTCAGTTGCGCGGCAGGGATCCAGCCGGCTGAGAGATCCGCAAGCGTGGTGCTTCCAAGCCAGATCTTGACGGGCTTATTGGGCAGATTGGTCACGAAATTGTTATAGAAGGTCAAGGAGGTGATGTTGCCATACATGCCTATTTCCGTGGGGTAGTAAAGAGTCTGGAACAGGCTGTTCTTGTAGAAGAATTCGAAAGGAACACCTTCGGCAAGGTTGCCTTCACCGATGGTGACGGACATCACACCCGTGGGTTGGACCGTGACGCTCATGGGATTGGTGGCATCGTTTGCAGGGTTTACGTCTCCTGCCAGGATCACCTTGCCGTAAATGGAGGTTGCTCCTTCCACAGCGGGTGTCCACGACAGCGGGATCTGCACGGTCGCTCCTGCAGCAACAGATGTTCCGGCGGCTGTTGCCAGCTCGGTGTTGGCAGCATTGTAGAGTTTGACGCTATAGGCAGTCTGCGTGGCGGTTCCGTTGTTGAAGATGGAGACCGTGTAGGTGGCAGGGGTGCCCACGGAGGGAGTCACGTTCCCGGAAATTGCAGTTGCTGCCAGATCGTTGGGGGAGATAAGTTCCATCTGCACATCATCCACATAGAGCAAACGGCTGGTGCCGCCCAGACCATGTTTGAAGGAAATGAATTTCCCTGCCCCGGTGTAGCTTGTCAGATCCACCGTGTATTGCGTGAAGGTGGCTGTTAGGGCGATATTCTGGATCTCGGTGTAGGTGCTGGCATCAGTCGGGCTGGTCATCACGCCGATCGAGATCGGATAGCCGGCAGTGCTTGACCTTGCCCAGAATTTGAGCCGAACTGTATTGGTGGGAATGGCAGTTGCCAAAGGAGGCGCGATCAGGATCGCTGTCGCGTTGGCATCGGTGCTGTTGGTCATTCCGGCACTGTTGGGCGCGGTGTGATTGGTGGTATAGGTCTGCACCAGAGCTGTGGCAGTCGATTGGATCAGTTTGCTCCAGGTGACGGGCAGGGCGGGAGCGGTCACTTCATCAAACGCCTGAGCATAGGGCAGAGTGTAGATAGTGGCATCGAGGCTGGTTCCGCTCACCTGCACGGTGTGCACCATCCGGTTGTCGGTGATGCTGATCGTGGCAGTGTGGGTTCCGGCTGCGGTGGGCAGGTATCTCACTGTGAAGCCTACTGTTTGGCCAGTGGCCAGGGCTGCAGGAAGAGTTCCCACGTTCTGCAGGGTGAAGAAAGGACTGCCGCTGATCGTGATCGCGCTCACGTTCAGGGTTCCGCCTCCGGCATTCATCACGCTGAAGGGGGCGTTGTTGGTGGTTCCCATCAATACGGTGCCAAAGTTTTGGCTGGCAGGGTTTACCATAAACAGCGGATCCGGACTAAGCGGAGTCAAGTGCAGCGAGGTTTTGGGGAAGGTTCCGGAGAGCGTTCCGGCAGCAGAGGGGGCAGCGGGATCGTATTCAGTGGAGTCAGAATAGAGCTTCAGCGCACGGTTGGTGCCAACTGTCTGCGCCTGGAAGTTATCACTGCTGCTGAAATATGCCGTATCCATCGGACGGTTGGCATAGAGCACCAGGTTTCCACCGCTGTAGGCATAGGGAGTCTGCAGCGGGATGGTGATGCTGTTTTGTCCCACAGGGAAATTCACCACTCCATCATAGACCAGAGTCAGCTGCGCGGGGAGGATCCAGCCGGCAGAGAGATCAGCCAGTTGAGTGCTGCCCAGCCAGATTTTGACCGGCTTGTTAGGCAGGTCTGTCACAAAGTTGTTATAGAAAGTCAAGGCTGTGACATTGCCAAACATTCCGATCTCTGTGGGATAATAGAGAGTCTCAAAGAGGCTGTTCTTATAGTAGAATTCAAAAGGCACGCCCTCTGCCAGCTCACCCGTTCCGATCGTGACAACGGCTACTCCGGCAGGCATCACAGTTATCGGCAGATTTGCGGTAATGTCGTTGGCAGGGTTGATATCTCCGGTCAGCACGACTTTTCCGTAGATCACCATGGGACCTTGAACAGTGGGAGTGAAGCCCAGCTGAACTGTGGTCTCCGCTCCGGAAGCGATCGTGGGGCCGGCAACGCTGGCCAGTTCCACATTGCTGCTGTTGAAGAGCTTCACAGTGTAGGCGCTTTGACCGGCTGTCCCCCAGTTGCGGATCCCAACAGTGTAAACAGCGGGACTAAATACTGAGGGTGTGGTGTTGCCGGTGATAGTTGTGGCACCCAGATCGTTCGGCGCGATCAGCTCGAAGCTGACGCCGTCAATATAGATGGTTTGGGAACTCGAGGCATTTGCATGTTTGAAAGCTATATTCCGCCCCGTTCCTGTGTAAGCTGTGAGATCAACGGTATACTGAGCCCAAGCGGAAGTGAGGGTGATATCCTGGACTGTCGTGAAAGTCGCGGGATCGGTCGGGTTGGAGAGTACACCCACTAAGATGTGGTAGGTGGTGGATCCCTTTCCCCAGAACTTAACGCGGATTGTATTGGCGGGAATATTTGTGGCAAGAGGAGGCCCCACCGCGATCACCTGGGAGGCAGTATCCGAGCTGTTGTAAATACCAAGGGCATTGGGAGCCGTGTTCGGGGAAGTGGTGACAGTCTTCACATAAGAAGTGGTGACAGTTGACTGGACAATTGAGGTCCAGTCAAAGGGCAGCGCCGGAACCGTCACGTTATCCCAGGTCTGGCTGTAGGGCAGGGCAGTGATCGTGGGGTCACCATGCGTCGTAAAGCTCCAGACGGGGCAGTTGGCAGCGTTGCCAAAACTGTTGTAGGGGATCACCTGCCAGTAGTAGGTGGTGGCAGGGTTCAGGTTTCCCGGAGGGTCATAGCTGGTGACCGCGCCCAGATCGGTGTTGTTGGCAATATTATTAGGTGGGTTGTTGGTGCCGAAGTTGACCCGGTATCCGGTGGGGAAACCACCACCAGAAGCCCAGTTCACCGTTGCCAAAAGGGAAACCAGGGTGGCTCCGTTGGCAGGGCTCACTATGTTCGCCGGATTGGGGGGGGTGTTCTGGACGGGATAGTTAAAGCTGAAGGTGAGGCCATTGGCAGGGAAGATCGTGTTTGACATCACACAGTAATCTGTGTTCAAGGCAGCAGCTGTGGTAGCGTTCCAGTCTGTAGACGTTGCTCTTACGAAGAAATCCGTGAGTGCCTCGCCCCGCAGTCCCACCTGGAAATTTCCGGAAGTGGCGTTTGAGGTCATATCGCCGTACACGATCTCGACTTTGTTTGTGGTCTGATAAAGCCGGATCTGAAAATCAAAGCTGTCTCCGGTGTTGGAATACTTCTTGTAATCCAGCCATTGGATCACGCAGATCTGATTGGGTGAGGTTCCGATCGTCTGCAAACGCAGGCTGGAACCAACCTGGGCTCCAAGATCTCTACCCAGCGCTGCAATGCGGCTGGTGAGCTGACCGGGAGTGATCACGCTGGTGCTTCCCAGAGGTGTGGCCAGCGCGCTGTAAGTCATGTTCACGGAGGGTGTGAGGGCGGATTGTCCCAAGGATATCCAGCCGTTGTTATTGATTGCCAGACGGTCAAATGATATGCCGTTGAACATGAAATCGAATCCGATCGGGAAACCGGGACCGGTGTTCGTGGTTCCACCAGCCGGGACGGCAGGATCCACAAACCGCTGGTCATCGGATGTTTCCGTGCCCAGGAGGGTCCCGCCCGTGATCGGGCTAAAAGTTCCTATCGCGCTGCTAAACGAATATTCAAACGTTTGAGCGAATAATCCGCTGCTGAATCCCATCACGAGAATCAACAGCAGGCAAAAAAGCAGTGATTTCTTCATTGCTTATCTCCTATCTTTACTTTTTATAGTATTGCACCCTCCGGCAGCCTCCGGCCACCGGAATTATAAAAACACCATATATTGCAGGGTGTTAACCCCATTTTTCCTGAAGACAATTCAGGTGAGTATAATATATGCAAGAATCATGGCAAAGCCCAAAGAATATAACGCGTTTGTCTCACTTGGGTCCATGATTAACTTATGAAGAGAGGTAATTATGGAGAACAAGCTTAGATTGGGCATCAGTTCCTGTCTTTTGGGAAACAAGGTGCGTTATGACGGTCAGCATAAATACGATTCCTGGCTCGTGGAAACTCTGGGTCCTTATGTGGATTACGTTCCGGTCTGTCCTGAAGTAGGCTGCGGTCTTCCCGTTCCCCGGGAATCCATGCGTCTGGTGGGGAATGCTTCCGCTCCAAGTCTGCTCACGACCACCACCGGGAAGGACATCACTCCTCAAATGCTGGACTACTGTGCCAAAGAAGTGCCCCGGCTGGCAAGCGAGCAACTCTGCGGATTTGTCTTCAAAAGCAAATCACCCTCCAGCGGGATGGAACGGGTGAAGGTTTATCCCGTGAAAGGCGGAGCAGCTTCCAAGACAGGTGTCGGGATCTTTGCGCGCGCTTTCATGGAGGCCTATCCTCTGCTGCCGGTGGAAGAAGAGGGACGGCTGCATGATCCTGTCCTAAGGGAGAACTTCATCGAGCGTATCTTTGTGATGCAGCGCTGGTTAGAGCTGATTTCCGGGAAAGCCAAAGCAGGTGATATTGTCCGTTTTCACACCCGGCATAAGCTCCTGATCATGGCACACAGCGTGGCGCATTACCGCTCTCTGGGTAAACTGGTGGCAGCTGTCAAGGATCACTCTTATGATGATTTTGCCAGAGCTTATCTGCAGGAATTGATGGCAGCGCTCTCGCGTCCTGCCACTCCTGCCAGGCATCAGAACGTATTGCAGCATATCATGGGTTATTTCAAACAAGAACTCTCAAGCGCTGAAAAAACAGAACTGCTGGAGATCATAGAGCGTTACCGGGCAGGGAATTATCCTCTGATCGTACCCATCACCCTGCTCAACCACTATGTCCGTAAATATGATAAAGACTATCTGGCAGAGCAGTTCTATCTCAATCCACATCCGGTGGAACTGAAACTGAGAAACCATAGCTAGAGAGTGACGAGTGACGAGTAACGAGTAACGAGGAGCGCGCGCTCCCATCACTCATCACTCATCACTCATCACTCTCTACCCAAAGACCCAGATCAGCCAGGGCAAATAGAAAAGCGCGATCACGATGGAGATGGAGACCATGGTTGCGGCAAATTCGCGATCCATGTTTTCCAGATTGGCAAAGATCAGGGTGTTGAACCCGACCGGCGTGGCAGAGGTGACGATCACGACCACGCGGTTAATGCCTTCCAGCCCAAAGATAGCAGCCAGCATATAACCCAGAGCCAGCCCG
>JAKLEY010000101.1 GCA_022711455.1 Candidatus Cloacimonadota bacterium | reverse complement strand
TCTACAGCGGAAGCTACACTGTGACCGGGCAGGTGAGCCTCAGCGACCCTGTCTTCACTCCTCCTGCCGGAACCTACACCGGAGCTCAGGTGGTTACCCTGAACACCGCTTCCACTCCTGCCGGAGCAACCCTGCGCTACACACTCGACGGAACTGAGCCGACAGCCACTTCCCCGATCTACGGCACCGGCATTGCAGTAAACAACTCCCTGACCATCAAGGTGAAAGCCTTCAAAACGGACTGGATTCCGAGTATAATCTACACTGCAGCTTACATAGTCACCGGTCAGGTAACAATTTCCGCACCGGTGTTCAGCCAGCCCTCCGGAACCTACAGTAACGCACTGAATATCAGTGTTGTTGGAACACCCAATCCCGGTGATGCAGTGATACATTATACAACAGACGGAACGGATCCCACCGAAACCTCACCCGTCTTCGGCTCTCCTATCTCTATTCCCTTGAATTCAAGCATGACCATCAAAGTGAGAGCCTACCGCAGCGGTTGGGTTGAAAGCCCGATATATACTGCAGTCTACACCACAACAGGACAGATCGTCCTGCCTGGTGTGATGTTCACGCCTCCCGCGGGAACGTATCAGACTGCTCAGAGTATCACGTTAAACACTGCCACAACTCCTTCCGGAACCACACTCCGTTATACTACGGACGGATCTGAGCCCACCGAGCAATCAGCGGCGTATCTGAATCCGATCAATCTGGGATTGAACAGCACGACCACAATCAAGGTCAAGGCTTTCAAGGCAGATTGGATCCCGAGCCTGACTGTGAGTGCTACTTACACGATCACCGGTCAGATAACGATCGCAGCACCGGTCTTCAGTCCTGCCGCAGGGCTTTACTACAGCCCGCAAAGCGTGAGCGTGAACAGTCCCTTCCCCTCGGATGCTACGATCAGATACACCACCTCCGGAAATGATCCCACGGAGAGCTCTCCGATCTACAGCGCAGCAATAAACATCCCGCAGGGAACCACCATGCTGAAGGTAAGAGCCTTCAAGGCCAATTGGACTCCCAGCATAGTGTATTCTGCCAATTATCAGGTCACCGGACAGGTCACCATGACAGCTCCTGTTTTCGATCCTGCTCCCGGAACCTACACTCTGGCCCTGAATGTAATGATCAATCCTGCGACCGTGCCTACCGGAGCTACAATCCGCTACACTACGGACGGGACTGTGCCGACCGCAAGTTCTCCGCAATACACAGCTCCGATCCCTGTTCCCCTTGCAACTTCCGTGACCTTCAGAGCCCGTGCTTTCATGGATAACTGGTTGCCTTCGGAAGTAGCTCTCGGAACCTATAATGTCACAGGTCAGGTCTCCATCACGGATCCTGTCTTCACTCCTGCTGCCGGAACCTACTCCGCGATCACCTCCGTGTCCTTGAATCCGCTAACCAATCCTGCCGGATCGACACTATATTACACTACAGACGGCAGCGATCCGGATCAGAGCTCCAGTGTCTACACTTCTGCGATCATCCTGGGTCTGGATTCTAATACCACGATCAAGGTCCGTGCCTACAAGAACACCTGGATTCCCTCCCCGGTCTACACTGCCACTTACATAGTCACAGGCAGGGTTAACCTGACGGGAACACTCTTCAATCCTCCAGACGGGACCTATTCTGCAGCTCAGAATGTCGCCATCACTGCGGTTCCCTATCCTGCTGCTGCCACCATCCGTTACACAACGGACGGAAGCGAGCCGAACAATACATCCCCGATTTATTCCGGAGCGATCAACATCCCGCTGAACACCTTCGGATTCGAGATCAAGGCCAAAGCGTACCATCCGGATTGGTTACCGAGCCAGACCATCTCTGCGCTCTACAACGTCACGGGTCAGGTCAATCTCGCTGCCAGTCCGTTCAGCCCTGCTCCCGGAACCTACAACACAGCTCAGACGGTAACTGTCAGTGCTCCGCTGCTTCCCACGAGCGCGATCATCCGCTACACTCTGGATGGCAGCGAACCCACTCTGCAATCCCCTGCATACACCAGTGGGATCACGCTGCCTCTGGCAACCGTTTCCACTCTGAAGATAAAGGGATTTGCGGATTTCTGGATCGACAGTCCCACTCTGACAGGTGTGTATAATATCACCGGAACCATAGCTGATCCTGTCTTCTCTCAAACATCAGGAATATATGCTGAGGCATTTGAGCTCTCGATCAGCAGCCCAACTCCGGGGGTAGACATACGCTACACCACGGACGGGACGGATCCCGGAATCAGTTCAACGCTCTACACCGATTCGATACCCATTCCGGATCTGAGCCAGAACCTGAATATCAAGGCCAAAGCCTTCAAGACAGATTGGGTTTCCAGTGGAATCACCAGCGCGACCTATTCTGTCTTGCTTCTTCCGCTTGATATCAGGGCGTATTCCTACAGCGGATATATCCGGATCCTCTGGAATTCTCCTCTTCCGCAGAGAGCCCTGGATGGCTTTAACCTCTATCGCAGACGCAGTGGTGATCCCAGCTTCACCAAGGTGAACACAGCCCCTATCACCACTTATGACAACGGTTTCTACTATTATGATGATTATGTGATTCAGACCAATGCCACTTATCAATATTACGTGACCGCTATCTACAACGGGATGGAGAGTCTGGCAAGTGAAAGCACTTCCATTCAATACCAATCGCAGGATCTGGAGATCAGTCCCACCACCCACACCTATCCCAATCCTGCTGAGACCTCTTGCAAGATCAAGCTCGTGCTCAGCCGTAATGATAACGTCCAAGTCTCGGTTTCAATCTTTGATTTTGCCGGGAAGAAGATCAAAACCCTGATCGTACCAACCACAAACACCAACCTGATCGAAATCCCCTGGGATTTGAAAAATAACAGCGGGACCAAGGTCGGCCGCGGAACCTATTTTGCCAGGATCGTTGCCTCAGACGGGGTAAACCGGATTGAAAAGACGATCAAGATCGCGGTCAAGTAAGGGAGGCTAAGATGAAAAAGATAATGATCAACAACAAAAAGATAGCCCTGATCGGTCTTCTGGCTCTGAGCCTGTTTTCGCTCTTTGCCGGAGACATCAATAATTCAACCGCCGCCTATATCCGCATGGGTATAGGCGCGCGGATTATCGCCATGGGTGAAGCCGGAACAGCCACCACCAAGGATATCACTTCTGCCTACTGGAATCCTGCCGGTCTGGTGGATATGAAAGACATCGAGTTTTCATCGATGTATAACCTCTCCATGAACTACGACCGCAGTTTCATGTATGCTGCCTTTGGTAAAAACTTTGACTGGGGTGCCTTGGCTCTGAACTGGGTAAACGCTTCGGTGAGTGATATCGAAGGATTTGACGATCTGGACCAACCCACTGGTTTTTTTGACAACAGCGAACATAACATCGCGCTCAGCTATGCCAATCGCTATAAAAAGCTCAGCTTTGGGGTCACACCCAAATTCTACCTCTCTTCCATGGACGGTGAGACAGAGACAGGCTTTGGTCTTGATCTTGGCATTAAATATGACATCAACCAATACATTGAAGCTGGCTTCATGGTGAGAGATCTGGTTGGTGAGCTCGCGGGAGACACAGTGCCCAGGCAGCTTAACCTCGGTCTTGCAGCTCATCCCTTCATGGGTGTGACTCTTGCCGCGGACGCAGTTATGGAAGCTGAAGAAAATCCCAAATTCATCTTTGGCGCAGAGTATTGGACTCCGATCGGCAGAGATCCGGAAGCAGATTCCAAGGTCTCTGTGGTGGAAATGAGCGAGATCAGCTCCTGGGACAGCATGTTGTCTTATGCTCAAACCGGAATCCGGCTCGGTTTCAACGAGGGAAGGTTCTCAGTGGGTACAGGCCTGCGTTTCAGAAGTATTCAGCTTGATTACGTCTATCGATTTGGCAACCATGACATCTTCAATGATGATCACATCATTTCTCTGATCCTCAAATTCTAAGGAGGGATGATGAAACTGACTTTGAGACTGATAATTCCGGCTCTGGTGCTGCTCTTGCTGCTGCCCTGCACAGGCTTTGCCCAAAAAGGCGCGCGTTATGCTGTGGATGGCATGGAGTATTACCAAAGAGGAGATTATAAAGAAGCCATTGCCCGGTTCAAACTGGCTGATAAAGCCGCGGACGGCACTGAGCCCAGTTATTTCTTCTGGCTTGGAAGGCTCTACCTTGCCGTGCACGACACCAGCTCTGCACAGGGCTGGCTAAATCGCTATCTGCAAAGCGGAGATCAGACCCATAAGCAGGAGGTGACGCAATATTTGGAAATCCTCTCCCGCCAAAAAAAGATCTTCGACCAGTTTGACACTCAAAACATGCCCAAATATATCTACAGCTGGAATTCCGATTACGGCGCGGTGATGAGTCCCGATCAAAGATACGTCTATTTCACTTCCCTCTCCCCTGCCAGATATGAGAAAGAAAATATCTGGCGCGCGGAGCAATTTGCCAACGGCTGGGGCAAACCCTATCTGGTCGAAGGCCTTTCCACAGATAAGAATGAAGCTTTGGGCTCATTTTCCGTTGATGGCAAAACTGCCTATCTCTTTGGAAATTTCGAAAAAGGCAAACTGGACGGAGATATCTACCAGGCCGCTTTCGATGGCAAGAAATGGTCCGAACCGATCAATATCAGCACCGTAAATTCAGAACAGGTAGACGTCCATCCCTATGTTTATGAAGACAAATGGATGTTTTTCTCTTCCTCCCGGGCTGGTGGCTTTGGTGGAATGGACATCTGGATGAGCGAATTCAGGAACGGTCTCTGGAACACTCCCGTCAACCTTGGTCCGATGGTCAACACCAGTGGCAACGAACAAACACCTTTCCTGGATTATGATGGCAGAACCCTCTTCTTTGCCTCGGACACGCATCCCGGTTTTGGGGGCTACGACCTTTTCAAAGTGGTTCATCTGTCCGAAAGCTGGACAGATTGGTCCATTCCTGAAAACCTCGGTTTGCCCGCAAATTCGATCCGGGATGACCGCTATTTCTATCACGTCAAAGACAGTAATACGGGTTTTATCAGCACAGATCGCAAAGCCCAAAACTTTGAGAAATTCATAGCCACGAACTTCGTTTTCACCACTCCTCCAAGCTATCTGCAAAAGGATCCCAACACTGGAGAAGTCATCTCCACGGATGTGGTTGACAGCGTAGTTGATAACGTTATCCCTGAACCTGTTGTGGAAGCACCGAAAACCGGCATGGTCTCGGGAAGGGTTCTGGATGATGATGGCAATCCCGTGAAAACCACGATCGAATTCACCAATGTGATCGATGGAGAGACCCTCCGCATGACCGCGCAGACAGATTCTCTGGGTTTCTACCGGATCGAATTGCCTCAGGCTGATTATTACAACGTGGTTGTGAACGAAGAGGGATATAACCATTTTAGCACGCAGCTGCGGCCTTTCGACGGGGATAAGACCCTTGCCATCAAGCTTCAAAAGCTGATCGTCAAAAAGGTCTTTGTTCTGGAGAATATCCAGTTCGAATTCGATAAATCCCGCCTCACGGAAGCTTCTCTGCCGATTCTGAACAACACTGTGATCACCATGCTGAATAATCCTGAGCTCAAGATCGAGATCTCAGGTCATACCTGCAACATGGGTCCTGCTGCCTACAATCAGGGACTCTCCGAACGCCGTGCCAAGGCGGTCTATGAGTATCTGATCTCCAAAGGTGTGGAAGCCTCGCGTTTAAGTTATAAGGGTTATGGCCTCACCAAACCTATGGTCAGTAACGACACCCTTGCGGGCAAGATCAAGAACCGCAGAGTGGAGTTTAAAGTTATAGAGAATTAGTAAGATTACAGTGACAAGTGACGAGTGACGGGATAACCCGTCACTCTTTTTTTGGGCGTGAAATGCATCTTGATGGACTTGTGACCGATCCTATAACGCTGGAGTTGTGGCCGCACTAAATATCAGACACATTTGCTCTGTAGACTACCTGCTGACTATAAGATTCTCACCTGCTAATAAATCCAGAACGCGGCCTCGACTTCAGCCCACAAGCGTTCATACCTTAGAATACTCGACTTCATGCCATGTGTATGACATTGCGTGGGCTGAAGTCGAGGACGCGGTTCAAGTCTTAAGCGCGATTACAAGTTTATTGATAGCAGATAATCTCCAGCGTTTTTCATGTCTTGATAATGCGTCCACAACTCCAGCGATGCCATAGTCCATTCGGCACACCCGACCATCCTGCATCCCGCAGGCACGCCTCCTGCACGCCTCCTGCACGCCTCCTGAACTGTTGTGCCTGCAGCATGCCTGCAGCTTGTCCCCGGCATCACATATAGGAATACGACAATGCTGTCTCAGATGGGAATGATTCTTGCATTCACATCAGACAGAAGAAAATGGGAGGTTCAGATGAAACTTACTGTGATAATTGCCATACTCTTATCCCTGAGTATGTTAACAGCAATAAACCTGGAACAATATAATACCAGCTCAATGGGTGTGAGCGCAAGCCTGCGTGAACTCCGATCCGCACCCGTGGCTGAAGATATGAGCTCAGATAATGACGACGGGCTCGACACTGTTTCCTATATCAGCAAAACCTTTGCTTTGCCTTATGCGGATGCGAATGTAGTTTTGAACCGTGCCACCTGGAATGTTTATGATCAGGAAGGAAATCTTCTTTATGTTCAGGACAACAACCGCACGGACACGGCTGTGATCAGTAACCGCTTCACTTTCAGGGAGATGCGGGGTTACACAATCAAACTGAAAGCACAGTATCAGGAAAACAACCTGAGCTACACTCTGAAGGACGTGGATTTCCAGGTTGTCGGCATAGATCCTGTCGCGGTTCCAGCAGCGATCTCCCCTGCCTTTATCGATGCCTACAAGACTCTGGCAGATAACTGGGACACCTGCTATCTCAGGAATCTTCCGCTCTCGAGGCCCAAGATGCTGATCATCACGCACTCGCAATTAGCCGAGTATCAGGCTGAATTCATCAAGTGGAAACAGCAGATGGGCTATATCATTTACACAGTTAATAAAAGCGAGATCGGCACAACGGTCGACCAGTTCAAAACCTATATAGCCAATCACTACAATCAGTTTCAGAGTGATTATGTTCTCCTCTTGGGTGACGTGAATGGCACCTATTCCATCCCGACCGCATTCTTCCCCTCCCCCGAGTATCAGGAGAACGACGCTGACGATCATCAATACGCTATGATCAGCGGTACAGACTACTTTCCTGAGCTCCTGATCGGCCGATTGTCCTTTAGTACGGTTTCCGAGTTTATAACCATGGTCAGTAAATCCATCAGCTATGAAAAGAGTCCTTTCATGGGCGATACCAGTTGGATGCGCCGTGCGATCACAGTCGCAGGTAACTATGCTGAAGGTGGTTTGAGGCCTACAACTCCGATCCATATGTCTCGCTGGCTGCGCGACCGGTTTTTGAATTATGGCTACACCGCTGTGGACACTGTCTACTATCCTCCGACCTATCCGGGAACCTCTCTGATCCAGAGCTCGATCAATCAGGGAGTCCAGTTCGTCAGCTATCGGGGATGGGGTGATGCCAACGGTTGGCACTATCCTTCCTTCCATCTGGCAGATCTGAATTCTACTTTTAACGGCCCTAAGATGCCGGTCGTGTTCTCCATCGTCTGCAACACCGGAGACTTTGCCAACAGCGTCAATCCCTCCTTTGGCGAGAAATGGATGCGGATGGGGACCATGACCAGCCCCGGTGGTTGTGTTGCCTTTGTGGGGCCTTCAGACCTTCACACCAAGACCAGGCTCAACAATTCCATTTCCTCGGGTGCCTTCAGATCGATCCTGGATTACGGAGTTCGCGGCTTCGGTTCCAGCGTCCTGAACGGCAAAATGGAACTGTATAAGAACTTCCCGAATGACCTTGCCGACAATCAATACGTCAATTTCTACTTCCATGTTTACAACCTGCAGGCTGATCCCTCCCTCAATATGTGGGTGCTGGTGCCGGATCAGATTCAGGAAACTGCCTTTGCGAACGGAGTCCAGTTCAAACAGTCGGACTCACATATCGAGTTTAACCCTGCCGGTCTCGACGGTGCTGTCATAACAGGCATCAAAGGCAATGAAATCAGCTATATCCGGGTGGCCAACAACACTGCTATCCTTCCCATAAATTCCACAATTGAGGGAGACCTGACCGTCACGATCAGCATGCCCAACAAGGTTCCTCTGGTGAGGACCATCAGCCCCTCCCCTGCTGCCGCTGCCGGAGTTGTATACGCTGCCGTTCAGACCGAATCTGCCAATGCCTCAGCCGGTTATGAGATCAAAAACTTCTCCGCTAATACCTTGAACAATATTGTCTGCACGATCAGTTCGCTT
>JAKLEY010000100.1 GCA_022711455.1 Candidatus Cloacimonadota bacterium | reverse complement strand
AGACACAGAGAGATTTTCAACACAGAGAAAAGCAGAGATTAACAGAGAAAAGCAGAGATAAATGAGAGATATGGAGATGATGAGGAAACCTGAGCCACTGTTCGCAAACCTCGTGGTGAGCGTCAGCACCCATCACTCATTACTCATCACTCATTACTCAAAAGGAGTTTTACATGATCAAACGCATACTTGAATCCGCCCAACGGCTGGAATCCGAAAACACGCGTTTCCTGATGGATATGATCCGCATTCCGGCCTTTTCCACCAAGGAAAAAGACGTCGTTCTCTGCATCAAAAATGAGATGGAAAACGCCGGTTTTGATGAAGTCCGCATCGACGGACTTGGCAACGTGATCGGACGCATCGGTTCCGGACCCCGGGTGCTGGCTTTTGATGCCCATATCGACACAGTTTACCCCGGTGACCTAAGCCTTTGGGACAGAGATCCTTTCGATGCTCATATCAAGGATGGCAAGGTCTGGGGACGCGGTTCCGTGGATCAGGAAGGCGGCATGGCAGCTATGGTCACAGCGGGTCGAATTATCAAGGAACTCGGTCTGGGCAAGGATTTCACCCTCTATTTTACGGGGACGGTGATGGAAGAAGATTGCGATGGCTTGTGCTGGCAATATCTGATCAAAGAAGAAGGAATCAAACCGGAACTTGTTGTGATCACGGAACCTACAAATATGAATATCTATCGGGGACACCGCGGACGCATGGAGATGCAGGTGCACGTCAAAGGCTTGTCCTGCCACGGCTCCGCTCCCGAACGGGGTGATAACGCGATCTATAAGATCAGCCGGATCGCACTGGAAATAGAGAAATTACACGAACGTCTGATCACAGACCCCTTCCTTGGCAAGGGAAGCGTATGCGTCACAGAAGTTTATTTTACCGGACCCTCCCAATGCGCCGTTCCGGATAGTGCACGTATACATCTGGATCGCAGACTCACCTGGGGTGAAACCAAAGACAGCGCTGTGGCTGAAGTGCAGGAAACCTGCAGACTTGCGGGTTACCCCGAGGCTGAGATCGAAGTGCTCACCTATTCCGAAACCGCCTACACCGGCTTAGTCTATCCCACCGAAAAGTATTTCCCCACCTGGGTCACGCCCGAGGATTCAACCTGGGTCCAGACCGCTGCGGCAGCCTATCAAGAGCTCTTTGAGAAAGCTCCCCTGATCGATAAATGGACCTTTAGCACAAATGGCGTCGCGATTGCCGGAATGCACCATATCCCCTGCATCGGGCTGGGGCCCGGAAATGAGATCTATGCCCACGCGCCCAACGAAGCCTGCCCGATCGGGCATCTGACCGGAGCTGCTGCTTTCTATGCCGCTTTGGTTTATAAATTAACGTAGAGCAGGATGCCGATCCTGCTGGTTTCCAGCCTTCGCTGGAATGACGGTTGTAGAGCAGGATACCGATCCTGCTGGTTTCCAGCCTTCGCTGGAATGACGGATGTAGAGCAGGATGCCGATCCTGCTGAGAATTTATAGTTCAGCAGCATCGGCATGCTGCTCTACCTGGGAGAATGATGAAAAACGTCTTTTTTAGTCACTGGCAATGCAGCATTTGCGGGCACACATACCAGAGGGACGAACTGCGTTATCTTTGCCCCATCTGTTCCCGCAAATACAGGCCCGGAACACCCTTACCCGGTGTGCTGGAGGCTGTCTTTGACTACGATTCCATCGGTCTTGCCGCCCGTGAACTGATCTCTTCCGAAGCCGGAATCCAGGAGTTCATCGATCTCTTCTCAGCCGTGGAATCAGATTTCTATCCACCGCTTCCCGTGGGGCTTACGCCATTCTACTCAGCGGAGGGACTGAGCCACGAAAACCTCTGGCTCAAGAATGACGCGCTCAATCCCAGCGGTTCTTTTAAGGACAGAGCTTCAATTTTGATGGTTGCGGAGGCAAAACGCCTGGGTATCAAGGAGATAGTTTGTGCTTCCACCGGGAACGCGGCTTCCTCTCTGGCAGCTTGCGCGGCTTCCGCCGGATTCAAAGCTGTGATCTTCGCCCCCGCCTCAGCTCCGCTTGCCAAATTGGTTCAGATCAAGGTGTATGGAGCAGAACTGCATGAAGTTGCAGGAACTTATGACGATGCCTTCAAGGCCGCACTGGATTATTCCGGCTCTCACGACTGCCTGAACCGAAACACTGCATACCACCCTCTCACTATCGAAGGCAAGAAGACGGCAGGGCTGGAGATCTTTTATCAAAACGGGTTTATGGCTCCCGATTGGATCGTGATCCCGGTGGGCGATGGTGTCATTCTGTCTGCCATCCATAAAGCCTTTGTCGATCTGCAGCGCAGCGGACTCTGCTCCACTCTCCCCCGTTTATTGGCGGTGCAGGCGCAAAGCTCGGACGCAATCACAAGATATTGGGAGACCGGGCATTATCGCAATGCTCCACACCCTGAAACGATCGCCGATTCGATCTCGGTGAGCACCCCCTCAAACGCGCATATGGCGCTTTCCGCCCTGCGAGATTCAAATGGTAAAGCAATCAGGGTGAGTGATTTAGAGATCCGTCAGGCTCAGCTCGATTTGGCTCGCAAGACCGGAGTCTTTGCAGAGCCCTCCTCTTCCGCCACTCTTGCCGGATTGTATAAGGCACTGGAAAACAAGTGGATAGATCCATCAGAGCAAACTGTTCTGCTCATCACGGGACACGGGCTCAAAGATATTCAGGCTGCCGCGGCGTCCCTATGAACATCCCCCTGTCATACCGCTTTCATACCGCTTTCATACCGCTTTCATGCCGCTTCACCTAGCGTTTTGAGAGGGGGAAGATAGCGGACAGCCAGCCTTGTTTCAGCAAGCGGATCAAGAGGAGCAATAATGCGGACTGATCGAGACTATTCCAAGCTTCTCGTTCCGGGCTTAGTGGATTTCCATGTGCATGTGGGAGAGCGCATTGCGGGCTTTCAATTGCGGGATGGTTTTGCGGATCTGAGCAAAGTGAAAGGGCTGGCCGGAATCGGTGTATTCGTCACGGAAGAGGCTTCCGATCCCCTTTCCGTCAAGCTTGCGAGGATGCGCAAGGATGCAGCCAGGAACTATCCCGGCAAAGTGTTCTGGCATCTCACTCCCGTGCAGACAGTTATCGAGGATCTGATCCCTCTTCTGGCTGCAGACACGGATCTGAAGTTTTACACAACTTACAAGCCTGCGGGATTATACCGTTCCTACGCTGAGATCGAACGCTGGATGCAGGACCTGGAAGGCATTCAACCCCGTATGCTGATCCATTGTGAAGATGATGAGATCGTCTCTGAGAGCAGCGAGAAACATCCCTTCCGGCAGCCTTCAGATCACTGTCTGCGCCGTCCTGAACTCGCTGAGCTCAAAGCAGTTGAGCGTATATTAGAGCTTGCTGTCAAACACGATTATCCCGTGCATATCGTCCATGTGTCCGCTCCGCGCGGCGCGCTTTTGATCCGGGAAGCCAAAAAGCACTGCCCGAAAATCACTTGCGAGACCGCGCCGCATTATCTGCTCCGGAATGAAAAGCGGTTGCAAGGCAAGAATGCTCACCGGTGGCTCTGCTCTCCTCCCTTCCGTTCAGAAGAGTCCCGCGGCTTAATGGTCGAGCTGGCTGCAGATGGCTATTTTGATCTGATCGCTTCGGATCACTGTCCTTTTTCAAATGATATTAAAGACATGTATCAGAACGATTTGCCAAAAGTTCCCTGCGGGATTCCGGGACTGCAAAGCATGATTTCTGATCTCTATCTCGACCTTGTGCTGAAAGGAAAACTCTCTCCGGAACAGCTGATCAGGCTTACTATGACATCGCCTGCGGCTTTGATGGGGCTGGAGAGCGCAGACCAATATCAGCTTTCGGACCTTATTTCTCAGGCCTCAGAGCCTGAACGATCCGGCAATTATTCCACCTGTTAGGAGGCTAAAATGAAGCACTTAATTATTTTAAATTTATTCCTGCTCTTGGCGCTGCTCTTCCTTGCGTCTGCTTGCGCCACTCTGGACAGCTCCTCCATGGAAACCGCCAAAACCTTGCCCAAAGGCGAGTTGAAAGCTATCGGATACGTTGGTTCGCAGCTCTCGACCCATCGCATGATCTATACTGATCAGCTCTATCCGGAGGATGAAAACGAGGCGGAACCCACCCATTTGGCAATGGGTATGAAGCTGGGGGTGGGTGTCTCCAACCGGGCTGAGCTTGATCTTTCCTTCTGCACCGCAAATCTTTATAATCTGAAAGGCGCGTTCAAGTATCGGCTCAGCGACTATGACAAAACCTGGCAGTATGCCCTCATGCCGGGAGCCTGGCACAGCATGGGTTACAGCGAATTCAACTATCCCATGAATGACTATTCCCCACCCAATGAAGCGGGTTTCTGGAATACCGGATTCGAGCTGCCTTTCCTCGTAACTGTCTCTCCTGCAGATTATTTCAGCGCAACTGGGAGCGCGAAACTGGCGCTCAATCATATCCGCTATAAACAAGTCGATGAAGACGGGATCGTGGATCAGGGGGATTATACTTCCTTGATCACCGCGTTGACTCTAACTCCCCAATTGCGTTATAAGCGTTTCGTCTTCATGCCTGAGGTCGGGGTCTATGCCTATCCTGCCAAAGAGGGGAATTTCCGGTTGCAACCCGTTTGGCATGTGGGTTTGGGCATGGATTGGGGTGATTAGGATTCTCTCTGATGGATAAAAATATGGACAAAGCATTTCGCAACGATGCCTGGGCAAAAGTGACCGGAACTGCCAAATACACAGATGATTACACGCTTCCCGGAATGCTGCACGCGGCACCGGTCTATCCCAATTGCGCCTCTGCCCGCATCCTGAAGATCGATCCCTCCGACGCTTTGAAAGCAGAGGGAGTTGTGGCTGTTTTTACAGCCAAAGATATTCCCGGCTCTGTGAAGTTTGGTCAGATCATCAAAGACTATCCCACTCTGGCAGAAGAATTTGTGCGCACAACCGGAGACGTTTTGGCGCTTGTTGTGGCACGCAGCAGAGCGCAAGCGATTGCGGGGTCCAGGGAAGTCCGGGTCGAGCTCGAAATGCGCCGTGCCCTGCTTGATCCTGAGGAAGCACTGCTGCCGGACGCGCCTCTGATCAACCCTGAGCATGGTTCCAATATCTGCAATCTGCATCACGTGCGCACCGGAGATATCGCTGAAGGGGAAAAGCACTCCGATCTGATTCTGGAACAGACCTTTACGACCTCCAGAATCGAGCATGCCTATCTCGAACCGGAATCAGCGCTCTGCCATTTGCGTCCGGATGGCGTGATGGAAGTGCTGGGTTCGATGCAACATCCCTTTTCAACCCGCCGTTTTGTGGCTTCCACTCTGGGTCTGAAGCTCTCTGAAGTGGAGGTTAAAACGGTTCCCATGGGAGGTGGTTTTGGCGGAAAAGACGATACCGCGGCTTTAGTTTGTGCCCGTGCCGCGCTCTGTGCCTGGCTCCTGAAAAAGCCTGTAAAACTCACCTACACAAGAGAATGGAGCATGCGCGAGAGCTATAAACGCCACCCTTATAAACTGCAATATCGCGCCGGGTTCAAAAAGGACGGAAAAATTCAATTCGTTAAAGTGCGGATGCTGGCGGACGGCGGTGCATATTGTTCCGTAAGTCCTTGGGTCACATGGCGCTCCACGGTTCAATGCTGCGGAGCTTATGAAGTGCCCAATGTCCACGCGGACGTCTATGCCGTCTATACCAACAACCCTTTCAGCGGTGCCATGCGGGGCTTTGGCTCGCCTCAGGTAAATTTTGCCATCGAGCAACTGATCGAAATGGCGGGGGAAAAACTGGGACTGGATGAACTCCAGATCAGACGCGTCAACATGGTCAAACAAGGTAGCACGACCATAACCGGACAAGTGCTTGACACGCATGTGGTCTCCCTCTCCCAAGCCATGGATACGGTCCTCAAAGAGATCGATTATGAGAAGAAACGCAAAAACTGCAGCTTTGGCAATCCCATGCACGAGCAGTGGTATGGCATCGGCTTTGCCATCAGCTACCGGGGAATGAGCTTAGGGGCTGAAGGCGTGGATTTTAACAGTGCCATCATCAATGTCCAACCCGATGGTTCGGTCTTGATCGAGACCGGGGTCCACGAAAACGGACAGGGCTCCGAATCCGCCATGATCCTGATCGCCTCCGAAGAGCTGGGAATTCCCAAAGAATTGATTCGCTACCGGATGCCGTCCACCTCCAATATCCCGGATGGAGGCACCACGGTTGCTTCCCGGGGAACGCTTTTGGGAGGAGGCGCGGTCGTGAAAGCCGCAGAAATTCTGAAGTCAATTTTAGCATCTGCTCTGGACCTTCCGGAGATCTCGCTCAAAGCGGGAAACGTCTGCACCAAAGAGGGCAAGAAGCTGCTGACCTGGAACGAGGCGATCAGGCTTTGTTATTCCAAACAGATCTATCCCTATGCTTTTGGAACCTTTCAGGCTCCCAAGGTGAGCTGGGACGAGGCAACCGGGCAGGGGAATGCCTATTTCACATGGGTTTATGCCTGTCAGGCAGTGGAGCTCAGCGTGGATCCCAAGACCAAAAAGGTCACACTTATAAATATGGTGGCAGCGCACGATGTGGGCAAAGCCATCAATCCGGCTCTGGCCAAAGGGCAATTCTACGGAGGAATGGCGATGGGGGCGGGTTACGCGCTTTGGGAAGATCTCCCGGTGGAAAAAGGTTTGGTCAAGCCCACCAATCTGCACACCTATAGAATAGCGCGTGCCAAGGACTTACCTGAAATGAAAGCCATCTTGATCGAACACCCCGATCCGAATTCGCCCTCAGGCGCAAAAGGCATCGGGGAACCAACCAACGAGCTGATGGCTCCTGCCATTGCCAATGCCATCTACCGGGCCACAGGCGTCCGCTATCCGAATCAACCGCTGAGGATTAAATGATGCAAACTACTATCAATAATAAACTTTACATTATAGATGAAACGCTCTTGGAGCAGAGCTTGGTTTACTATTTGAGAGAAGAGCTGGGACTCACCGGAACCAAGATCGGCTGCGACATTGGAGTTTGTGGAAGCTGTACCGTTCTGGTGGACATGCAGGCTCTACGAAGCTGCAAACTAAAGCTTAAAGACATCATTGACAAAAGTGTGATCACGATAGAAGGTGTGGCTGCTGAGGATGGTTCGCTGCATCCGCTGCAACAGGCTTTTATCGATTGCGGCGCTATCCAGTGCGGCTTCTGCACTCCCGGAATGGTGCTTTTCGCCCTGGCTTTGCTGCATAAAAATCCGGCTCCCTCCAGAGCGGAGATCAGAGCTGCCATAAACGCAAATCTCTGCCGCTGCACAGGTTATCAGCAGATCATCGATGCTGTGCAGCAGGCAGCTAAAGCCATGACCCGATAACTTTTTTTAACACAGAGACACAGAGACACGGAGACACAGAGGAAGAGAGAGTTTTTCTCAACACAGAGAAAAGCAGAGGATGACAGAGAAGAGCTGAGACAAATAAGTGAGAGGAGCGGAGCCTTCGTCACTCGTCACTTGTCACTACCTCTCATCACTCATTACTCATAACTCATCACTTAACAAAGAGGTATATATGACAAACAATGAATTGATCAAGCATAAGCTGGCAGAACTGGCTCAGCTGAAGACAGATCTTTATGGCAAGGATTTCCTGCTCACCTGGGAGAACAGCCTGGACAACCTCAAGGCTGTAATGCTGGTGGCAGAGATCCTGCAACTGCTGCACAAAGATAAAAAGCCATTCAAGATCTTTGATTCCGGGCTGGCTATCTCGATCTTCCGGGACAACAGCACCCGCACCAGATTCAGCTATGCTTCAGCCGTAAACGCTCTTGGATTGGGGCTTTCCGAGCTCGATGAAGTCAAAAGCCAGATCGCGCATGGAGAGACAGTTCGTGAGACCGCTGCGATGATCTCTTTTCTTACTGAAGTCATTGGTATTCGCGACGATATGTACCCTGGGGAAGGCCACACCTATATGCAGGAAGTGGCAGACGCGGTCACGGAAGCCCATCAGCAAGGCATTTTGGCACAGCGTCCCTGCCTCGTGAACCTCCAATGCGATCTGGATCATCCCACCCAGAGTCTGGCAGATATGTGCAAACTGCGGGATTACTTTGGAGGCTGGGAACAGCTGCGGGGCAAGAAGATAGCCATGAGCTGGGCCTATTCTCCCTCCTATGGAAAACCGCTCTCGGTGCCGCAGGGTGTGATCAACCTCATGACCTGCTTTGGCATGGAAGTCGTGCTGGCTCATCCTGAAGGCTATGACCTTCTGCCGGATACACTTGACGCTGCGGCTAACTTTGCCAAAGCAAGCGGAGGCTCGTTCCGGAAGACGCATGACATGAAGGATGCTTTCCAAAACGCGGATGTGGTCTATCCCAAAAGCTGGGCTCCCATGGCTGTGATGCAAGAGCGCACGACCCTGCA
>JAKLEY010000010.1 GCA_022711455.1 Candidatus Cloacimonadota bacterium | reverse complement strand
TGCTGGGGATTTTGGGGAACTAAGTGATCCTTTCCGAAGGCCAGATCCTGCGGGATTTCAGGGTGCTCAAACTCCTCGGAGAAGGAGGAATGGGGGAGGTCTGGCTGGCTGAAGATGTCAACATCGAGCGCAAAGTAGCGCTGAAAGCTCTTTACCGCCAATATTCTGTGGATCAGGAACTGGTGGAACGCTTCCGCCAGGAGGCCAGGATCCAATCCACTCTCTCGCATCCCAATATTGTCACCCTGCACAGCTTTTTCAGCCACGATGGCAGCTATTTCATCGTGATGGAATACGCTCCCGGGATCAGTCTGCGTGAGCTTATCGGCAAAACCGGACCCATCCCCTTTCCGCGCACACTGAACATTGTCTCGCAAATCCTTTCCGCGCTGGAATATACGCATCGTAAAGGCATTATTCACCGGGATATCAAACCCTCCAACATCATGATCGATACGGAGAATGGGGACGAGGTCAAGATCATGGATTTTGGGATCGCGAAAGCCATGGAAGATCTCAGCCACACGCGCACAGGAACTCAGATGGGCACGATCTGGTATATGTCTCCGGAGCAGATCCACGATGTGAAGAACATCGATCATCGCAGCGACCTCTTCAGCCTGGGAATCGTGCTCTACGAAATGCTTACGGGGGTCAAGCCCTACGATATCTCCTCCGAAAGCAGCTTCAAGATCCAAAGCCAGATCGTCTACGATCCCCTGCCCGACCCGCTTTTGACCTATCCCCACATCCCGCTCTGGATAGTCAATCTGCTGCGCAAACTTTGTGAAAAAGACCCGGCAAAACGCTATCAGCAAGCCTCTCAGGCGCTTTGGGACATCCAGCGCATGGAAGTAGCTCCTCCGGTTCAGGAAGCCCCTCTCAAAATTGCCCCGGAGCCAAGCCCCGCAAGTGAACCCAAAAGCAGATCACTCTGGTGGATCCTGATCCCCTTCGGGATGATCGCGCTGTTGATGCTATTGACGGTGCTGAGGCAACCCAAACCTGAAACAGAACCAGTCTTTGATAAAGCCAAATACGAGGAAAAACTCCCGGTCTATGAAGAGGAAGCGGAGCCTGAGGTGAATCCGGATAGTATCCAACCGGCCTCTGATCCTGTGGCAGCTGATAGCACCGCAGGATAGGGACTTCAGCGGGCAGTGTCCATTTGTTTCCACACTTTCTTAAGATAAACATACCTGCCGAAGCCAGATTTTCCTTGCAAGATTTATCATAAGTGCTTGCCTTACCCTGAGGTTTAGTGCTCCCCCGGAGTGTGTATCTGAACCCAAAGGAGATACTTATGAGACGTCTTGGCTTGCTGCTTTGTTTTTGTTTTTATAGCTTGCTCTTTTCACAACACCTTCCTCCCGGCCTCCATCAGGTCAGGCAAATTGCGGACCAAAATGCCCGCGCGCTTTGGGGCTCGAATCTTTTTGGGGATGAACCCAGCCCCTACTATGGTCCGGATGACCAGATCATCGCATGGCAGTTTAACTACAAGCTTGGCAATAGTTTTCCCTCCAAATCCGAGCTCATGGAAAACTGCGACACTGCCTTGCAGAGCGGAGACAGAGCATCTGCCTGGGGTGATAAGACCTATGGCAATCTGGTGATGGGAGCAAACCGGGAGATGCCTGTGTTCATCGAATATTCCCAATGCCTCTCCCAGCAATACACTCTGGGTAAAAGCCTCGAACGTGCAGCGGCAGAGCGATTTCCTCAAGGCTGGGAGCTGGGTAAGACCTATTATCTGGGTATAGCCAGCGTTTGGTTTCAGATCAGTGACGGAACCAAAACTGATTATCTCCGGTTGGAACCAAAACCCCAGTGGCTCGGTCCGGAAGAATTCCAAAAGCTGATTTCCACCAAGACCTTCTTTTGGCAAAAAGACGAATTCAGCGAGGAATGGAGCAGTTTCCTGGATAATGCTGCCACTATCAATGACCGGGATATCATCATGATCCCCGGTGAAAGCCATATGCCATTTTATGCCTGGAACTACGGCTGTGTGCCGATCTCGGCTGCTATGATCGCGGCATGGTGGGACAGCTTTCACGGTTTGGGGAGGCTGATTGACAGTTATTACAACCGCTATGACGACATTGTGGACGCAAACCGGACCCACACTCCCCGCATAGCCTACCGTTTGGCTTATAACATGGAAACCGGTTCCACAAGCGGGAATACGGATCCCTGGGATGTCAACGACGGGTTGGAGGACGGCTTTGCTGATATGGGCTACACTGTCGATTGCGAGGGATCCTATGGGCTCTGGCCCACGGAGACCTTCTGGTCTGAGATCAGAGATTATATCCGAAACGACACACCCGGTCTGGCCACCATAGATGAAGATTACTGGACCTTTCACACCACCGCGGCAGTGGGTTACAACCAATCTCCCCGTTCTGTCTTTGTGCATGATCCCAACCGTCCCAGCCTGCGCAACGTTTCCCGCTCGATGCTGGAAGCTGACTGGTATGTCTATCCCAATCTCTATCCCAGCTACTACCTGGGACTCACCTCCCCCCGGGGAGACACGAGCTGGGGATCAAACGGCACCGGAGAGACTCTCTACTCCGGAGATATGTATGAGATCAGCTGGTTTGCCAACCCCAGAGAAAACACCTATGTGAAGCTGTATTACCACGTGAATGGAGGGTTTCCGGAAAATGAATGGATCCTGATCACAGACAACACGGAAAACGATGGTGTCTACGATTGGAAGGTGCCCGGCGTATCTTCAGAACAGGGTAGCAGCACCACCAACGCCAGGATCAAAATCGAGTTATACGACAGCGCCACAAACGCGAATCCCGCCACAGATGCCAGCTATGGCAATTTCAATATCTCAGCCGGAGGGACCACACCCAATCTGATCGCAGATGGCGCCTCCATAGACGTCCATCCGGATTACTTTAAAGTAAATCACAGCCAAACCAATGCCTGGGGTGTGATCAGCATCAAGGACGCACCCACGGGGGGCGATGATTTCTGGAAGCTGCAGCTGTTCAGCGACCCCAATTTTACCACTCAAACCGAGGAATCCTACCTCTGGGACACCTTGAACTACCTATTGATCGACAATCATCACCGCAGCCCTCAGGAATACGGGCTCAAGCTCAGCAACCTCGGAAGCCATACCGGAGCAAGAGCTCAATTTCACTCCAACCCCGGAGCTGTCATAAATCCCGGAACCCAAGCCAACGGATCGATCACCGGCAACGATGTGGCAAGGGTCTGGAACGTCTATCTGGAACCGGGTGACTATTGTTTTGAGATGGACCCGGTCAGTGATCAGGCTGATTTGGATTTTGCGCTCTTCAAATGGGGAGGGGACGGAATCTTCACCCATGATGAAGCCGTGGCTTCCTCTGCCAATCCCGGACCAGGAGGCTCGGAGACCTTCCAGTTCTCACCTTTCGAGGCAGGATATTATGGCTTGGTCGTGAGCACCAGAACCATCGTAAACACCAATTACACCATCGATGTGATCGGAGCCGGACGCTGGGACGGATCGGAGAGTACGGATTGGTATAATCCCCTCAACTGGAGCGGAGGCATCCTGCCCACCCAGAATCACAACGTCATCATCCCCTCTGGTCTGAGCAACTATCCCCTGGTCGATGCCGGTTGGGCGAATGCCGCCTTTGTGAAAACCCTCACGATCGAAAGCGGAGCCAGACTGACTATCCATCATGGTTATCTGAATGTCTATGGAGATCTGCAGATCTTCGGCCAGCTCCGGATGACCTATTTCAACGGAGTTCTGGATGTTACCGGCAATATCGTCTGGGAATCGGGATCATCTGTTCAGACGCTGGATTCTCCAACGATCTACTGCTATGGAAACTGGCACTTCAAAACCGGCACAAACGTCCATTTTACCAGCGGCTACGTCTCTTTTGTGTCAGATCAGAACAGCTATATCGAGAGCGATTCATCTGATTCAAATTTCTACAACCTCAAGCTGGAAAAAACCAATGCCAGCGTCATCTTCAGCAGCCTCTCAGAACGTAATCTATACATCCAGAATGACTTGCAGATCGGACCCAATTCCATTCTGCGCTCGGAATCAATCCGGGAGATCTGCCTGACCGGTCAACTTGCGGGAACAGATACCGGCAGAGGACACTACTATCTTGATCGAGGCAGCATCCGCTTTTTGGATGACATCGCCTATCTGAGCGCCACCCCGGGAGATTATTTCAATAATATCATCATCAATACACAAAACTTTACCTATCTCGTGGACAACCTCAGCCTCAGGGGAAACCTGACAATAAGCTCCGGGGGGCTGGATGCGGGCACCTGCACCATCACTCTGGGTGGAAGCTGGACCAATCAAATGGGCACAGCCGGCTTTGCGGAAGACACCGGAACTGTGATCTTCAACGGAATGGGAATAGTGAACTGCCACGGAGAAGATTTCAACCTGCTGGTGATCAATAACCCCCTCTGCGAGTTGCATTTCGATGATGGTATCTCCAGCGCCAATGCCTACGACTGGATTGCCGGAACCCTCTATGTGGGAGGAGGAACCCTCACCATAGACGATCTGGTGGATAACGGACTGTTTGGAAACTACACCGTGCAAAGAGGCACGCTGAATATCAGCCAGAACATAGGCCAAACCATCAATCTGAGCGGAGAGCTGCACATTTTTGGAGGGGTGATGAACGTTTCCGGAGGTGCCGGAGACAGCCTCTGGCCCGGAGCCACCCATGCCTGGATCGAGATGAACGGAGGTGAGCTAAACTTCAGCAACCAAAGCATCTATATCCACACTTCGCCCTATTTGCTGACTGCTGAGATCTCCGGAGGAGTGATCCGCACACCCAAAAACTTTGTTTGTGACCGCATTGATTTTATGCCGGAAGGGGGAGTGATCGAACTGAACGGCAGTCAGGCAGCGATCGTGTCCTGCACTGCTCCCAGCCATATCCCGGGGCTCATGATCAACAAAGGCGCGGGCAACAACGTCAACCTCAATGGGGATATGGTCGTCTGGACTGATCTGATCCTCGAAAGCGGCAGCTTCAATCTCAACGGACATCTTTTGGTGGTCGGCGACGGAATGGAAGTGACCGGAAACCTGATCATGACCAACCCTGCTGACGTCCTGATGATCGGCCAGCACCTGAGCTGGTTTGAAGGTTCTTCTGCCAATGTCACTGCCGGAGAGATTCAGGTGGCACACTGGCTCTACACCTTGCCGGGAACCAATATCAGCCTCGGCACCGCAAACACCTTCAAATTCAATGGCAATGAGGAAAGCGTGATCCTGCATGAAGGCAGTTCCTTCACGTTTGGCAATCTGATCCTGGATAAATTCAACAATCCTGTCAGCCTCAACGGAAGCGGCAGCCTTCTCAACGTGAGCGGAAACCTGACGATCAACAGCGGAAGCAGTCTGATCCCGCAACAGCAGAGCCTCAGCGTGAGCGGCGTGATCACAAACAACGGAATTATCGATCTCCCCGGTCCGGGCAGCCTGAACGGACATGGAGCTTTTGTTTCGGACAATGCCGCAAGTCTTAACCTTACAGGCGGATTCCTGATTCTGGATAAGAACTACACCGGAACCATGGTGGGACTTACCGGAAATTTAAACATCAGTGATGGTCTGCTGGAAGTCACCAACAACGGCATCCTGATCGGAACTGCTGCCAATCTCCAAATGAGCGGAGGGACTCTGAGACTGGGCTGGAATTTCCAGGCAACTTATGCCAACACCTTCCTGCCCACCGGTGGGGCCGTCGAGTTTATCGGGAACAGGCTCGGCGCGATCGATCTCACAAACGGCAACAAACTCTTTAACCTGCTGATCAACAAACCCGGCCTCTCCTATTCTGTCTCTTCTTACAACGCTTTGCAGATCGACAACGATCTCACCATTCAGAATGGAGTCTTTGGAATAGGAGCCATAACTGTCACGGTCAATCGGGACGTTCTGATCAACGGAGGCAGGCTGGAGATGCCCAATGCCTCAGCCTTGCTCAAAGTGGGACGCAACTGGTCCAATGGCATCGGCTCAGCCGCATTTATTGAGAGCAGCGGAACCGTGTATTTCTTCTCGGCTCAGACTGCCACGATCTCTGCCGAAACCTTCAATAAGGTCAATATCGAGAAAACGGCTGTCAGCAACAACATCATCTCCTATGCCGGAAACCTGAGCGTAAACACCTGGCTGAATATAATATTCGGTTCTCTGCGTCCTGCCGCGTCCGGATTGATCCTGGATTGCAACGGCAACCTCAGCCTTCAGGACGGAGCCAGCCTCTATCTCGATGCCCAGCCCAACAGCAGCCTCTATCTGGCAGGTAATTTCAACGATTACAATTACGTAACTAACACCAGCACGGGATATTACGCCCCCAATTCCACCCATCTGATCTTTGACGGAGCAACCGATCAAACCCTGAACGGATCCTACTCGAACTCCCGAATGTATCTGGGACAGGTGACCGTAAACAAATCAGGAGGCAGTGTCAAACACAACTGCAGCATGAACTTCAATGGCAATGTGCTGATCTCGAACGGAGGCTGGAGCTATGCCGTGAGCGGTAAATCCAAAGCCTTCAACCGCGATCTGAGCATTGAAGCCGGAGGATCGCTCAACGACACCACAGCCGGAATCAGCTTCACAGGAACCAACAATGTGCAGCTCAAGATCCTGGGAACCCTCTATTGCGGAGCCGTAACGGTAAATAAGGGCTCCACGGCTGCAGCGATCTCGCTTTCCGGAAACACTGCTTTCACCGCTGCCGGAAACCTTCAAATGAACGGAGGAACTCTGAATCTGAACGGATTCAGCTTCAGTTATCCCGCTTCCATCAGCGTTGCCGGATTAGCCAGAATCAGTCTCAGCCCTGGCTCTACCCTCATCCTGGCAGACAATTCCACGCTCAATCTGGGTTCCGGAGCTCAGCTTTCTTGCCTGGGCAGCTCTGGCAATCCCGCTTTGGTGACCAGCTTCGGATATTACAATCTGCTTGCCAACCCCAACGCGAATCTGGCAGCCCAATATACCATCTTTGAAAAAATGGGCTCCAACGGCTTGAATCTGGTATCCGGATCGATTGTGGATCCTGTCTACAGTTTCACCGGCTGCACCTTCAGGAACGGGATCAGCGGAGGTAGCCTGCTCACCCTCAATTGCCAGCAGGATCTGAATATCGAAAATGCCGTCTTCCCTGACAACACCTGGGGTGGAGCCTACAACGTCAGCCGTATCCAAAGCATAGGAAGCATCACTTTCACAAATTCCCAGGGAGATTTCTCCGGTCCTGCCTATGAGCATGACCCTTCAAACAACGTAAACTGGATCATTCTGGCTCCTCCCGGGGTGCCTCAGAATTTGCAGATCACGATTGTGGGAGACGCTGTGAACCTCAGCTGGTCCGCTGTGGCAGACGCGGATGGTTATAAGATCTACCGTTCGTTTGATCCCACCTCGTTTGACCTTGGGGCTCCGCTCGGAAGCACCGAGCTGAACCACTATAACGATGAATCCGTTCCTCTGAACGGGAAGCTGTTCTATCTGATCAAAGCCTATAGGAATTAGAGAGTCCTGCCTGTCGGGATCAGCTTTACCTCTTCCCGGCATCCCGCTGTCATGCCGCAGTCATATCGCTTCCTGAAGCGGTTTGAAAGCGGTAAGCAAGCGGTATGACAGCGGTCAGACAGGGATGAGATCACAGGGGAGCCTGTGGGATGCCGGACTCCGATTCGGCACGTCCACGGATTGCAGGACTTCGTTCCTGCACGTGCAGACAAGAAAGTCTGCAATCCGCATCATGTAGGTTCGGACTCCGTTCCGAACTGATGGTGCAGTGCTGTCGTCGCATCGGCATGCGACACTACGGTAGGACACACGCGCCGATTCAGAGATCGGCGTCCCTCTCATCACTCATTACTCATCACTAAAAAAGGCACCGCAGCAATACAGCCACGGTGCCTTTATCAGTAGGTAAGGAATTTTAGAATGAGGTTTTATCCACGAAGTTGAAGTCGTCGATCAGCATCGTGGGGATCTTGGCATAGGCTTCCACCAATTGGGAGGGGCCCATGGCCATGATGCGGCGCGTCACTTCGTGCGGTATTTCATTCCAGCGCAGGTTGTTAACCGCGTGTTTGATCTTGCCTTTTTCGAAATAGAGCACTCCGTCACGCGTCATTCCGGTCAGTTCACCCCGTTTGGCATCCACGAAGCGGATATACCAAAAGCGGTTGATGATCAGACCCCGGGGGACCATTTTCATCATTTCGGCTTCGGTGGTCTCTCCGCCCGGAACGTAGTAGTTGAACATATTACTGGGTTCGGATTTGGTTTCGGCAGCCCAATAGCGGCTGTTTGGCATATTGAGCAGTTTGCCGTTTTTAATCCAGCAGGTTTCCGCAGCTGCCAAACCTTCATTGCCAAAGGGCGGAGCCAGGATATCCTTGTCCTTGAGGGTGGAGTAGAGCGAGAAGTTCTTGCCAAAGAAGCTCTTGCCCAGCTGTCCGGTGAAGGGGGTAAAGCCCTCATCTGCCTGACGCCGGTTCAATGTCCATCCCAAATAGCCAAAGAGCTCTGCCAGAGCGGCAGGACGGATGATCACGGGGATCTTTTGCGCTTCAAAGCTTTTGATCGCGCTGAGGCTGTCCAGCTGCTCGTTCAAGCGGTCCAATTCCTTGCTGAGCTTGAAATTGGCATAGTTTTTGTCGTTGAACGAGACCTTGGTTTCGTTCTCCGCGCGCTTGATGGTCATGCTGTGTCCAAAATCCGAAAAATCCGCCTCTCCGTAGAAGCCGTTTTTGGTGACGATAATGCTCTTCTGGAGGTGCTTTTCGGTCATTCCTGAGACCATTGCCTTGTGCTTTTCCGCGTTCGCGATTGATTTGCGAACCAGTTCGACCATTTCTTCGGCTTTTAGTTCGCTGGTGCTCTTGTGCAGATTTTGCACTTTGGGCAGCTTCTGCGGACCCACTGAAGGCATGAATTCCGGATCCGGTTCGTTGGAGATAGCCATGTCCTGCGCGGTGCAGATCAGCTCCCGCAGCGATTCCTCGTCCAATTGGTTGGTGGAAGCCTTTCCGGTGCGCTGGCCATAGGCAACTTCCAGCCCGAGCTTGGTGTTTGTCCCCGCAATGTGTTGCGTGATGGTGTTTTGGGCAAAACGTGTCTCATGGCTGTCTTTAGACCAGATATAGATGAAATAATCATCTGCTTTGCAGTTTTTCTGGATGAATTTGATTGCTTTTTCGATGTTCATTGGGAACCTCCCACTCTGATCTTACGGAATCTTGCAGGCGCTGCTCCGTGGGTCATGCGCGCGGTCTGGGAAGGCTGGCCCTTGCCGCAATTGACCACTCCGAAGGGTTGCCAATAGCGCTCGTCGCAGATGGCATCGCAGGAATTCCAAAATTCCGGATTGCAGGATTTATAGAGCACTTTCTTCAAAGGACGGATCAGCTTGCCGTTTTTGATCTCCCAGAAGAAGTCTCCGCCAAATTGGAAATTGACTCTGTGCTGGTCGATCGAGAAGGATCCGCGACCCTGGATGTAGACTCCATCTTCCGTGTCCGCAATAAGTTCCGCGGGAGTCAGTTTTTCTTTGCCGGGCATCAGATAGAGGTTCGGAATCCGGTTGATGGGTTGATCATAATAGTAGGTGGCACGGTTGCAACCGCGGCTGGCGTTCAAGCCGATTTCCATGGCTGTGTCCCGCGTGCTGCCGTATTCATTGAGGATCCCGTCTTTCACGATATGCCATTTCTGGCCAGGGACTCCATCATCGTCAAAACCTGCTGTGGCAAGGCCTTGGGGCAGAGTGTTGTCACCCATGAAATTGACGATCTCACTGCCGTAACGGTAGTTCTTCAGCTTCTCGGGAGTGGCAAAGGAAATGCCCGCGTAGTCTGCTTCCCAGCCCAAAACGCGGTCCAACTCGGTGGGATGACCCACGCTTTCGTGCATGGTCAGCCCCAGATGATTGGGATCCAGGATCAGGGTGCGGCGTTCTTCGGCTCCAAGGGTTCCGGCGTTCACTTTCATCAGGGCTTCTTCCGCGATCTGTTTGGACTTTCCGAGCAGGTCCAGCTCCTCGATCCATTCCCAACCCACGGCTCTTCCGCCTTCGTCAAAGGTGCGGCTCTGGCTGTCCTTATCGTTTACGGCAGTGGCAGTTATCATCGGATTGATGAATTGGGTAGTGATGTCCAAACGGCTGCCCAGAGTGGAGGCAAAGAGCTTCTCGTCCTTGTTGGAAAGCAGATAGAACACGGCCTGGCGGATGCCATCGTAGTTTTTCATCATGCGGTTGACTTCCATCATCAGCTCGACCTTTTCTTTCAGCGGAATCTGGAAGGGATCGATCCGGACGGGAGTCTTGTAGGTGGCAATATAGCTGCGTTCCGGAGCCAGCATCAGGCCTTTGCCCTTTCTGGCACGGGAGGAGAGCAGAGCGATCTCGTAGGCGCGCTTCACGGTCTCCACCACAGCTTTGTCACTAAACACGTTGGAGTGGGCAAAACCCCAGACTCCGTCTTTGAACACACGGATTCCGTAGCCGTGCAGCATTGAATTTGAAGTGTTTTTCAGGCTCAGATTCTGCAGATAGATCATCTGCGTGCTGGTCTTCTGAATGCGAATATCGGCATAATCCGCCCCTAAAGCGGATGCCGTATTCATTGCGATCTCCAGATATTTCACCAAAACCTCCTGTTTTAGCTGTGGTCAGCGATTTTGTTGCACAGGGCATGGATGCAAGGACTGATCACCATTCCGCCACCGGAAAGACCGGCTTTGTGCTGCATCCAGATCGAGAGCAGGGTGTTCTTTTGTAAGATCATGGATTCCTCCTGTTTACAATAGTTGGTTGATGTTTTCCACCGGTGGGAGCACACTGTCCCATTTGTGATGGAGCGGTATAAACCAGAGCACTTGAGATGCGGCCCCAAGGGGAAGCTCTCCGGGCGCTTCAGAAGGCTGGGGAGCTTGCTCAACCCGGGATTGATATAATAATTCGGGATTCATCTGGGAAGGCAGGGCGCTGAGGATGGTTCCGGCCCATTCGTGATAAGCCTGCAAACCGCTATCCGTGAGCCGGACAATGGTGCTGGGCTTCTTGCCAGCCCAGGTCTTGATCTGGGTGATCAAACCACTGGTTTCCAACTTGCTGAGATGGCTGGAAAGATTGCCCCAGCTCAGCTGCGTCAGCTCTGCCAAACGCACGCAATCCAGCGAGATCACTTCGCTCAGCAGCTTCACGATCATCAGCCGCGCAGGAACGTGGATGATCGGATCAAGTTTGCCGATCTGCAGCAGCTGGTCAGCCGGATATTGGCTCATGGTATCACCTCTGTATCTTTATTCCATCAGGGCTTGGTCATTTATGCGGCAGGATGTCACCCACCACACAAAGCACTTTGTGGCGCAGAGTGAATCTTGTCAAGAAGTTTTTTCCCGGATCGCAGACTTTCTTGTCTGCGTGCCTCCGGAGGAGGCATTGAGCCTTTTCTATCAAGGCACACGAGACGTGTGCAATCCGTCCACATCTTTATAAAACTCTCCGGATAGAGGCTCTCTGGCTGGAATTCTCGACACGTAGTGTGACCGGCTCAATCATCTTGACAATGAAACAACAATCTGTCCACCAAAAAAAACTTACTCTAAATGAAGAAATCTTCAAATCCAGCATCTCAATTCTGCCGTTTTGGACACTTATTAATATCTGACTGCTTTCCAGGCGTGCCAAAATGAAGAGAAAGAGCCCGGGAAACTGCTTGTTAAAGTCTTTTTGCTCTGTAGGATACAGTCCCCAAACAATCTGGTGCACAAGGCACTGATTGTTTCAGACTAGCTGTGGCTACTAGTCCTGGATGTCAAGCGGGGAACAAAATCTCCGCTTGATTTTGATCACAAGTCTTTCAGGTCATTAGCATCCCAATATCATCCCTATCCATGGATTGTGATGAGATAGGGAAAGGATAGGAGAAGGATAGGCGAAGGATAGGTGAGACCATCGGGAGACGAAAACCCCGACAGGGGTGGCATACCATAGCCTGAGGTGCAGCGAAGCGGAACCTCAGGTAAACGATTGATACAGATATCGCAGAACCCCGGAAGGGGTGACACAGGCGTGGGGATGTTTAATTTGTTTGGGGTTCTTGTACACTCTTACTGCTTTAGTGTGCTGGTTTTATATTATGTGGCATCTAGTAGGAAGAATAATTCTATTGATTCTGGTTAGCTATTCTGATTCCGTCAACATTGAGCTGCTGGATAAAAATAGATCGGAGTATTGTCAACATCGGTGTGCATAATTAAATCTACTGCTCGATAAATAGCTTGACAAAATTTCCGACTTTAATATTTTGGTTCCAGTAGAGTGGCTAACTCGATTACAATACCCTATACTTAAGATCAGAGGTTAGATGAAAGAACTAAAGCTTAATGAAGTAGCGGATATCCAGATGGGATATCAGGCAAGGAAAAAAATCGCCGGATCAGCAGATTCGCGATATTCCATTATCATGGGCAAGGATATTGGCATGGATAATGAGATAGACCTGAAAAGCCTTGCCGGGATAGAGCCGGAAGGTGAGATCGACCGCTATCTGATCCAGAAGGGCGACATACTCTTTATGGCAAAGGGATCCAATAATTATGCCGCTTGTATCAAGGCGAAGCTTAGCAATACTGTGGCCTCAGGCTCAATGTATATTTTGAGGGCAAAGACTTCCGCTATACAGCCTTGCTATCTTGCCTGGTGGTTAAATCAAAGCACCGCCCAGGAGCATTTCCGGCAAACCCAGTCTTCCGGAGCCACCATTTCCTTTATAAGTGTCGAGGCTCTGCGGAGGACGCCGGTTTATCTACCCGATCTTGCCACCCAGCAGAAGATTGGCACTTTGCACGAGCTATATAAAACCTGGAAATATAAAACTACTGAACTGCTGAATTTGCAGGAAAAACTGATCACTCAGATCACCTATAAAGCTATGACCCACAAGGAGAAAGCATGAGTACAATACCAAGTAAAAATGAAATCAACGAAATAGTCTGGCAGGCTTGCGACACCTTCAGAGGGGCAATAGACCCCGCTCAGTACAAAGATTACATCCTCACCATGCTCTTTATCAAATACATGAGTGATCTCTGGAAAGACAAATATGAAGAATACAAAGAACGCTATACCGGAGATGAACAGCGCATCCAGAGGGCTATGGACAGAGAACGATTCCGGGTTCCCGCAAAGGCAGATTTTGATTATCTCTACAGCCAAAGGGAACAAGCGGATATTGGCAGTATTATCAACAAGGCGCTGGAAAAAATAGAAGAAGCCAACAAGCTGAAGCTGGAAAACGTGTTTCGCAATATAGATTTTAACAGCGAAGCAGCTCTGGGACAGGCCAAAGACCGCAACCGCAGGCTAAAGAACCTATTGACTGACTTTAATAATCCCAAGCTGGATCTTCGGCCTTCTGTACTGCACAGCAGAGATGTGATCGGTGACGTCTATGAATATCTGATTGCCCGCTTTGCAGCAGGTGCAGGCAAAAAAGCCGGAGAATTTTATACACCTGCAGAGGTTTCTGAGCTCCTTGCAAAGCTGGTCAATCCCAAATCGGGAGACCGGATTTGTGATCCTGCTTGCGGTTCGGGCTCGCTTCTGATCAAGGTTGCCAAAGAAGTGGATGATAAAAATTATGCACTTTATGGTCAGGAATCCAACGGCTCTACCTGGTCTCTGTGCAAAATGAATATGTTCCTGCATGAGATGGATAGCTCTCAGATCGAATGGTGCGACACCATCAACAGCCCTCGTTTGATCGAAGATGACGAACTGATGCGTTTTAATATTGTAGTGGCAAATCCACCTTTTTCCCTGGACAAATGGGGCTATGAACATGCCGGGAATGACAAATTCAATCGTTTTTGGAGAGGAATCCCTCCCAAGAGCAAAGGTGATTATGCCTTCATCAGCCACATGATAGAGACTGCGCTCAAAGACGAAGGCAGAGTGGGTGTCATAGTTCCGCACGGAGTTCTGTTCCGGGGAGGCTCGGAAGGGATAATCCGAACCAAGCTGGTGGACGAAAACCTTTTGGAAGCTGTGATCGGGCTACCTGAAAAGCTGTTTTACGGTGTGAGCATCTCTGCCAGTATCCTCATCTTTAACAAAGCTCGTAAAGCCCGGGATAAGGCTGTTTCAGAGAGGGATAAACATATCCTGTTTATCGATGCCAGCCGGGAATATGAAGCCGGGAAAAAGCAATTCAAATTGCGGGAACAGGATATCTCCAAGATCGTGAATACCTATCAGCAATTTGAACAAATTGATAAGTACTCTCATCTTGCCAGCCTGGAAGAGATCAAGGGCAATGACTATAATCTTAATATCCCCCGCTATGTGGATACCTATGAAGCAGCCCCGGAGATCGATATCAAAGCTGTCCAGAAGGAGATCAAGGCGCTGGAAGCGGAGCTTGTCCAGGTGAAACTCGAGATGGAAGCTTACCTGAAAGAGCTGGGTCTGGGGGAGGATGCTGAGTGAAAAAAGAGATTATCAAACCGAACTTTCTGCTCTACCAGACAGAAGATGGCAGTACCCGGATTGACGTAAAGTTTGAAGAGGATAGCGTTTGGCTAAATCAAAAGGGCTTGGCGGAATTATACCAAACCACCCCACAAAACATAACTCTCCATATCAGAAACATTTATGCGGATGGAGAGCACTCTGCTGAGGCAACTTGTAAGGAATACTTACAAGTTCAAAATGAAGGAGGTAGAGACGTAAGTCGTTATATGTCATATTATAACCTCGATGTGATCTTGGCGATAGGCTACAGAGTTCGCTCCCATCGTGGGGTTCAATTCCGCAGGTGGGCAACGGAGAAGCTGACTGAATATCTGCAAAAAGGCTTCGTGCTGGATGATTACCGCCTCAAAGAAGCCAAAGCCTTTGGCAGAGATTACTTTGATGAGCTGCTCGAACGCATCCGGGACATCCGCTCCTCAGAGAAAATGTTTTACCGCAAGATAACCGATATCTATGCTATGAGTGTGGATTACGACCCTCAGCATCCGATCTCACAGGAGTTTTTTGCTACAGTGCAAAACAAGCTGCACTACGCTGTCCATGGCAAGACAGCAGCGGAAATCATCAAAGACCGGGCAGACAGCCACAAACCCAATATGGGGCTGACCAGCTTTAAAGGCAGCAGGCTCAGAAAAGGCGATGTGGTGGTTGCCAAGAACTACCTGAATGAAAGCGAACTCAGAGAGCTGAACCGCATCGTTACTATGTATCTGGATTATGCAGAAGACCAGGCTGAGCATGAAAACCCCATGTATATGAAGGATTGGAAAGCCAAGCTGGATGCCTTCCTCAGCTTTAACCAAAGAAAGGTGCTGGATAATCCCGGTAAGGTTTCTCATGCTGTGGCTGAGGCTTTGGCTCTGCAGGAATATGAGAAATACCATCAGCAGAGATTGAGAGATGATGCCAAAAACGAAATCGAAATCCAGGACACTAAGAAAGTAAAGATGTTATCTGACAATGTATTGAAGCTGAAACGTGGACTTAGAAGAAGCTAAGTATGGGAATAAAATGAATACTGCAAAAACATATAGATTACCCCAGATCATGGAGATCATAGGAGGAGGCACTCCTAAAACTAACACCGCAAGGTATTGGAATGGATCTATTCCCTGGATAACTGTAGCTGATATGTCAATCTCCAAAAGGTTCATAGAACGCACAGAAAAGCATATTTCTGAGGCAGGATTGAGTGAAAGCAGTACGAAGATCTTATCAGAAGGTGATCTTATTATTTCCGCCAGAGGAACCGTAGGAGTAGTAAACCAGATACAAACACCTATGGCATTTAATCAAACATGCTATGGACTAAGACCAAACAGGGACTTTGTTGATGATGGTTTCTTTTATTATCTCATGCTATCTACTTCTCAGAACCTGAAAAAGATTGGGCAAGGCGGTGTCTTTAATACAATTACCAAAGATCTGTTTAATAGTATACACGTGAGTTTACCCCCAATACAGAATCAGAGGAAAATAGCCTCTATACTCTGGGCATGGGATAGAGCAATTGACAACATTGACAAGCTAATATCAGCCAAACAGAAGCTAAAGCAGGCATTGATGCAAAAACTGCTAACCGGGCAAGTCAGGTTCCCAGGTTTTGGGGAATCTGTATCACATAATGGTGACTTACCTAAAGGATGGAAGCATGCAGCATTGTCTCAAATAGCAGATATCATTGTAAGTAATGTAGATAAGAAGACCGATACCTCAGAAAGTGCAGTTCATTTGTGTAATTACATGGATGTATATAAACACGGATATATTGATAATGGCCTTGAGCTTATGAAGGCCTCTGCATCTGCAGAAGAGATCCGTAAATTCAAAGTAAGAAAACTGGATATATTAATTACTAAAGATTCCGAAACACCTGATGATATAGGGGTCCCAGCAATAATAACAGAAGAAATAGATAACGTTTTATGTGGTTACCACTTGGCTATAATTAGATGTAAATCTGAAAAAGTGCAACCTCTATATCTATTCATGGCTTTTAATGGTGCCTTGATAAACGAACAATGGAAAAGACTTGCTAATGGTGTAACCAGATTTGGTTTAGCTGTAGGAGATATTGAAAAAATTACTGTCCTTATGCCAAAAATTGGGGAGCAAAGCAAGATATCTAACTTACTTTTCAAATTGGATCAGGAAATCACCCTTCTGTCAGAAGCTAAAGTCAAGTTGCATAAGCAACGGGACGGACTAATGTCTATGTTACTAAACCCAGAGAAACACAACAATGGAGGTGTTTATGGCTAAAACCAAGAAACCAACAATTGCGCTTATCTACGATTTTGACGGCACCTTAGCCCCTGGAAACATGCAAGAGTATGAGTTGTTGAAGAAATTGGATATCAAACCAAAAGACTTTTGGAAAGAAGCACTGCAAAGAGCTAAAGACCACAATATGGATACCATACTGTCGTACATGACCTTAATGATCGAAAAATGCAAAGAATCAAAGAAAGTAAAGTATACCAAGACAGACATGATTGCGTACGGTAAAACTATAGAGATGTTCGAGGGTGTTTTGACATGGTTTGACAGAATTAATGTCTACGCTAAAGAAAAGGGCTTCAAACCAACACATTACATTGTCTCATCAGGAATTAAAGAAATGATTGAAGGTACGTCAATTTCTAAGAAGTTCGATAGAATCTACGCTTCTTCCTACAAATATGACCACAATGGTGTTCCGGAATGGCCTGCAGTTGCAATAAATTATTCAACGAAAACTCAGTTTATTTTTCGTATTAATAAAGGTGTTTTAGATGTATGGGATAATAACAGGATAAATGACTTGATCTCCCAAGAAGACAGAGATGTACCTTATGAGCATATGTTTTATCTGGGAGATGGATTAACAGATGTCCCTTGCATGAAACTCGTTAAAGATAATGGCGGTCTTTCATTTGCGGTTTACAAAGCAAATTCTAGCAAATCTAAAGAAATTGCGGTGCACCTTCTAAAAGATGAGAGAGTAAATGCAATATTCCCAGCAATTTACTCGGCTGGCAGCACAATTGAGAAAGCTGTGAAAGCAAGAATTGATGAGTTGTCTGCAAGAGTGGAGCTTAGCAAATTAACCAAAGGAGGTAGAAATGGCTAAGAACAATCAACATCATGTAGTTCACAATCCCCAAGGTGGTTGGGAGGTAAAAAAGCCCAATGCAGAACGTAGTAGTGGACACTTTGACTCCAAAGCAGAAGCAGTTGATGCAGGCAGGATTATGAGCCAAAATCAGAAAACAGAACTGGTAATTCATGGAGAGAATGGTAAAATCCAGAGAGCGGATAGTCATGGCAACGATCCATGTCCGCCGAAAGATAAAAAGTAAGTAATTGGATATTGGACCAAGTCCGGAGTGACGGAAAAGGAGCATAATGACACAAATCAGGTTCCCTGGTTTTGGGAAACCAGGTATTGGAGAAGTTCCAGAGAGCTGGATGAAGATTAAACTAAAGTTACTAAGCAAATCATGGGTCTCGTTAAGTCAAGGAAGCACCTTTACCTGTCTGAACAGGGACGATATTGCAAATCTAAGCATCACTATACCAGAGATTGCTGAACAAAAAAGAGTCGGAGAAATCCTCGAAAAAGTAGATCATGAATTGAAAACTCTAGCTTCAGCTAAGGCTTACTATAAATCACAAAGACTTGGCCTCATGACCTTGCTCTTTGAATAAAGGATGGTCACTATGCCAGTAGATTTATCACATTATCTGAGTAAGATATTTTATCAGGAAGATAAACTGTTATTCAATGAAGCTGTGATTTGTGGTGCCAGCAGTGCCCTAAGGGCATGTTATTTGATGTTGTGGATGACACTGGTCGAATCATTAAAAAGAAGATTTATCGAAATTGGAAAGAGTGACTCAGAAATTGGGAAAATAGTGGGAGAACTACGCAATAAAGAACAGAAACAGATTGCTGCTGATAAGTACATACTTGAACAAAGCAAAAAGTTTGGTTTCATAAGCGACCAAACTCATCTGAGCTTGGAATACTTTTATAATCTAAGAAGCGTGCTCATCCACCCATACTCCACAAATGTTACAGAGGAGCAAATTGAATTTGCAGCCTCAATAATTGTGAATGATGTATTAGCTAATCCAATCAAGCTGCGCTTTTCTTATGGAGAACAATTGGTAAACAGGCTATTGGAACCTCATTACATAGACAACACTGAAGAATCAGTTACTGCATTAGCTAAGAGTGTTCAGTTACGAATAGATATGTCCATTATGCCATGGTTAGTCAAAAAATACCTAACTGAATTGGACAAAATCTATCAAGATAAAACGAATATCATGAGAATTCGGTTATTAAACAGAGGCATTTGGTTTATAAGATCGATGATATTAAATAATATAGCTTTATTCTCAGAACAAGAATATCATGATTTATTCTTACAGTTCCCTTTTATCTTAACGATTGTGTTAAGTGTACCCCACCTCTACGTTAGTATGAGTGAGCGAGTAAGATACTCAATTGTACAGTATATGTTTGATAAACACGGTGAATTCCCCAAGTTTTTACACAGAATTGAAGTATTATTCCAAGCAGATATTCTGAGTGCCGTACATGCTAAGCATTTGATAGATCTAATTGCTACTTCCAAGTTTAGGTTACTCAGAGACTGTGGCCTAAGCACTGAATTAATTGCCCCAAGAGTATTGAAGATGCTTCAAAGCAGTAGCTACGAAACCAGTAACCAAGCTATTGATTTTATTAAAAGCAGCGCTTTTAAACTTGATGCGTTGGATAATCAGGATAAGATTGATCTTGGTATAAGACTTGCTTATCAATATGAAAACAACAACTTCAAGGCAATAAATTACGTTAAGTACGATGCAGAAACCAATCTGCCATCTGATGCAATTATGGGTCTAATGCTAGGATGTTTTATCAACCCATTTAATCGTTATACTATTTCTGTAAAAACGATTGAACAAATATTCTCTATAAAGATAGATCAAGACCAGAAGGAGGGATTAAGTGAAACCATTATACAATATATCGACGCTAGTGACGCTACTAATCTTAGTTTCTATGAGTCAAATATAGAAGAACTTGATACTCTATATCCTGATAATGAGATAATCAAACCGATAATTGATCATCTATTGACAAAATTACGTATAGCCGAAGTTGAGAGCGGTGGTGATGAATAGCATCAGATTTGACGAGGACTGCATTTCCAAGATCCCGGCGCTGGTTTTGCTGCAAAAGCTGGGCTGGCAATATCTGTCACCCACAGTAGCTTTGATGCTGAGAGCCAATAAGACTTCCAACGTATTACTGGAGGAGGTTTTGGTTGATTGGCTCAGGGAGCATAACCGAATCAGCTTCAAGGGCAGCGACTTGCCTTTTTCTGATAGCAACATCATGGCAGCGGTAAATGCCCTCAAGGATATCAGCTATGAGGGTTTGATCCGCAGCAATGAAAAGATCTATGATTTGCTGTCCCTGGGTAAAAGTCTTCCCCAGATCGTGAATGGAGATCTGAAAAGCTTTACCCTCAAATACATAGATTGGGCTAATCCGGCTAATAATGTGTTTCAGGTGACAGAAGAATTTGCAGTGGAAAAAGCCGGCAGTTATGACACCCGCAGACCCGATATAGTGCTGTTTGTAAACGGCATTCCCCTGGTTGTGATAGAATGTAAGTCCCCCTCCATAAAAGACCCCATGGATCAGGCTATCAGCCAGCAGATTCGCAATCAGAAAGAAGACGAGATTCCCCGGCTGTTTCACTATAGCCAGCTACTGCTATCGCTATCCAAGAATGAAGCTATGTTTGCCACTTGTGGCACCTCGGCAAAGTTTTGGGCGATCTGGAGAGAAAAGATCGATATACAGGTTCTGAAGCTCAAGCAGGCTAGTCTTCCTGAGGCTGAAACCCAAAAGATCTTGCAGACCTATGGCTATAACCCGGATATTAGCGAACTGATAGAAGCCTCAGCGGAGCATCAGGTAACAGTTCAAGACAGGATGCTCTATTCCCTGTGCCGCCCGGAGAGACTGCTGGAGCTGACAAACAAATTTATCCTCTATGATGGAGGAGAAAAGAAGATAGCCAGGTATCAGCAATATTTCTGTATAAACACCATAATGAAGCGAATTGCCAAGATCGACAGCACCGGAAAAAGGCTGGGCGGAGTTGTCTGGCACACCCAGGGCAGCGGTAAATCCCTCACTATGGTTATGCTGGCAAAGTGCCTTGCTTTGAGTCCTGAGATTCCAAACTACAGGATAGTCCTGGTAACGGACAGGGTGGATTTGGATGACCAGATCTACAATACCTTCCGGGCTTGTGGCAAAGAACCGGAACAAGCAAGCTCCGGCAGGCATCTGGCAAAATTGATCAAGAGAAACAAAGCCAGTATCATCACAACTGTGATCAACAAATTTGAATCCGCGCTCAACTATCAGGAAGTTATAAACGAATCTCCGGATATCTTTGTCCTGGTGGATGAAGGACACCGGGCTCAATATGGCAGGCTGCATGCCAAGCTGAAAAAGACTCTGCCCAATGCCTGTTACCTGGGCTTCTCAGGAACGCCTATCATGAAGGGTGAAAAGAACATGCTGGCAAAATTTGGCGGTTTGATAGACAGCTATACCATCAAAGAGGCTGTTGATGACAAGGCAGTGGTTCCACTCCTCTATGAAGGCAGGCATGTAAACCAGGATGTGGATAAAAAAGGCATAGACCAGTGGTTTGAACAGGTTACGGAGAAGCTGAGCAAGGAACAAAAGGCAGATCTGAAGCTGAAATTCTCTACTTCAGACCAGCTGAATAAAACCGATGAAAAGGTCAAAGCCATAGCCTGGGATATTGGGGTGCATTACACCAGCTATTGGCAGGGCAGTGGGTTTAAGGGGCAGCTGGTTACCCAGGACAAGGCAACTGCTCTCAAATATAAGAAATACCTGGATGAATTCGGTAAGGTCAGCTCGGAGCTCTTGATCTCCGGTCCTGATGAGAGAGAAGGCGAAACAGCTGTTGACACCCAAAATTCTGATGAGATAATCCTGTTCTGGAAAGCCATGATGCAGCGATTTGGCAATGAGAAGGAATATAACAAGCAGATAATCAACGCCTTCAAGCATTCTGATAAACCGGAGATTATCATAGTGGTGGATAAGCTTCTCACCGGCTTTGATGCGCCCCGCAATACTGTGATGTACCTCACCCGTAAGCTGAGAGACCACACCTTGCTGCAGGCTATTGCCAGGGTAAACCGGCTGTCCGATGATAAGGAATTTGGTTATATCCTGGATTACTACGGCATCCTGGAAGGCTTGAATAATGCACTTGATTTGTATTCCAAGCTGCCGGATTTTGAGGATTCCGATATTGCCGGTCTTCTGAATGATATCAAGGCAGAATCAGCCAAACTGCCGGAAAAACATACTATTCTGTGGGATACCTTCAAGACAATCAAGAACCCGAATGATGAAGAAGAATTCGAATTGATCCTGGGGGAGAAAGCACTCCGGGATAAATTTTATGACAGGCTGTCTGCCTATAGCAGAACTCTGATGATAGCACTGTCCAGCGAGGACTTTTATCAGAACACAGACAAGGAAAAGGTTAGCAAGTATCAGCATGATTATCACTTCTTCCAAAAGCTAAAATCTGCAGTGGAACAGAGATATGCCGAAAAGATTAAATTCAGTGACTATGAAAAGAAGATTCAGGATCTGTTGAATACTTACGTTAAAGCCAGCCCAGCCATTCCGATCACAAACCTGGTCAATATCTTTGATGCTGATGCTTTCAGGGAAGAGGTGGAAAATCTCAAATCTGATGCAGCCAAAGCCGATACTATAGCCCATAGAACTCAGCTGGAAATCCGGGCCCGGATGGCTGATGACCCAATATTCTACAAGCGTTTCTCCGAACTCTTGGATCAGGCAATTAAGGCCTTCAGGGAAGGCAGAATCAAGGCTCTGGAATATCTGCAGAAGGTTTCTGAGATCATGCAGCAGGTTTTGCACAGAACGGGTGATAATATCCCTCAGGCTCTGGCAGACAATGATGTGGCCAAGGCATATTTCGGGGTCATAAACAGCATTCTGGAGCAGACTGAGCTGCCCGGGAAAGAAGACATTTTGGCAGATTTGGCTTTGGAGCTGGATAGGATCATCGAAGCGGACCGGATTGTGGATTGGGTGAATAACGTTGATATACAAAACAAGATGAAGATAGACATGGAAGACTGCATATACGAATATATGCAGGCGAATAGCTTTAAGCTGGGATTTGAAGCTATTGATGACATTCTGGAAAAGTGCATCGATATAGCCCAGCACAGAAGACCATGAAGCAGATCTGGATTCTGGATGGCAAACCCATCCAGGTTGAGCTGATCCTGTCTGACAGAAAAACAAGCTATATAGCTGTCATGCCAGACATGACAATTGAATATAGGGCTAATCTTGAGACCCAATGGACAGACGCGAAGGCAATTCTGGATAGAAAATCCGGACTAATCCGAAAGAAAATCAGCTTCTTTGAGCAGTTCAACCCCAAGCCACCTGAGCACAAATATGAGAATGGCGAGACATTTTACTACATCGGAAGGCAGTATAGGCTCAAAATAATAGCCTCCAGACAAAGCAGACTGAGGCTGATGGGCAAGTGGTTTATAGCGGAGCTTCCAAATCCTGAAAATACAGATAAAGTAAAAAAGATGATGGATAAATGGCTGCGGGATAAAGCTCTCAGCAGGATAACGGAGCGTTTCCAGATCTATTATGAGATGCTGAGCCACCGGATCAAAGAGAAACCTGCATTATCATTCAGAAGAATGAAAAAACGCTGGGGAAGCTGCTCTCAAGACAGGATACTACTAAATACCGAGCTCATTAAGACCCCAATAATATGCATCGATTACATTATAGTCCACGAGCTATGTCACGTGATCTATCCCAAACATAGCAAGGCCTTCTATCGCAGGCTAAGCCAGATAATGCCTGATTGGAAGCAGAGGAAAAACAGGCTGGAACGCTCGATAATCTAGGCGTGTTTGTTCCCGCGTGATTGTGATTATAAGTCTTTCAACCTCTCATTAACATGATTATGCATCACTAACATTCTAAATGTTAATGAGCGAAAAGCAAGTTAGTGATTTGATTGTCAGCATATTACTTGGTCACGTTCACGGTCAAGAGCATTGCAGCACTTTGGAGTATTCAGTTTTCTCTGGTTACCATCAAGAGTATTCTTTACGATGTCGCCCTTCCAGGGCTCGGCTACGTGTTTGGGCAATGTCCCTGGGGTTCCGCTATCGCTTCACCCCAGGCTATGGACTGCCATGCCTCCGGCATTCTGGCTGGTTTTTTTCGCTAATATCTATCTGAAATGACGTCCCGCTGGGACTTTAATAAGTATTGATCCACATAGTGAGACCTTGAATATGCTCATCTAAACAAAAGAAATGCATGAATTTATATTGAGTGGATCGCAGGACTTTGTTCCTGCGGAGTCGTAAGAGTACAACAACCGGATACGTGCAGGAACAAAGATTATTCTTCTCCAAGATCAAGAACAGAATCATCCAGCATTTTCCATTCATCAAACCAATCAATACCCTGCTTTTTAAGAAATGCTATAAACTTGCTGTTGCCAAGAGGCATAGTAGCAGCGTGATAGTGCAAGCCAAACAACCTTTGGATGGGTGAAAGCCAGCCGCGCTGTTTGATGCGCTCAATAAGCTCATCGGCATATTCTTTGCCTTTAACAGCCTGGCAAACATCATGAAACACCTGGAGGTTGTTATCATTAAGCTCAATATGTTTGTCATTTTCACGCTCTGTGTATCTGGCATAAAGCTGCTCAGGATCATAGCTTTGATACCTTTCCTCGTGCACCATGACCTCAGGGGTGAATTTCTTGCGGATTCCAGGAGTGGATGCAGGATAACCAATGACCACAAGTACAACCGGCACAACCAGCTTGGGCAGAGCGAACATCTGTACACAGGTCTCAAAATGTTCCATAATCGTGCCGATGTAGCAAGAACCAAGCCCCAGAGCATCTGCTGCCGTGCATACGTTTTGAGCTGCGATAAGTGTATCTTGAAATGATATCCAGAAATGACGAAAAGCATGCCCAGCAGTATAGGGAACCTCACCATAATCCGCTATCATCTGGTTGCGGTGTAAATCCAAACAAAAGAGCAGATTAATAGGTGCTTTCCCTATAAAAGGCTGCCAGCAAAGTTCACCCAGTTTTTCACGGACTTCCCTATTCGTAATCTTTATGATTGAAACTGGCTGGTTGTTACCTCCAGATGGGGCATTACAGGCAGTTTGCATTAACAGCTCAATTTTCTCTGGCTCTATTTCCTGATCGCTAAAATTACGCAGGCTGGAACGTTCGTTCAGTAGTCTCAAGGTTTCGTTGGGAAACATATTATCTCCTTATTGTTTTTAACATCCTTGATATTGAGAGGTGCGCCTCTTGTCAAATAAAACTATCTCACCCAAAATGCAGAAATCTTCAAATCCAGCATCTCAATTCTGCCGTTTTGGACACTTATATATCTGTGGTCATCCGGAAAGCTGTCCACTGTTTTGATGCGGACTGTCCACTCTATAGACTTGACTGAATCACGTAATCGGGGCCTGGATTCAGGCTCGGTTCCCTGCCCGTAAAATTCTCTTGCAGATCGTTTTTTCCTCATTATATTATGGATCACCTAGCAAATTAATAGGAGTATTACCATGCTTAAATATATAGTCTTTTCGCTTATTTTGTCGTTTATTAGTGCCTTGACAGCAGCCCAGGTTCCCGGCCAAGTTCCGGATTTGATCAAGCTCAAGCTGAGCGCGGAAGCAGCTCGGATGGCTGATCTTCCAGCCGGAGTCTATGAGCAGAAGCCGGCCTTTGGAGTGGAGGAGCTGGATAAAATCATGGCTCAGGTGGGAGGAACTTCCGTGATCAGAGCTCATATCCGGGTTCTGGACAAGATGTGGGAGCAAAACAATGGATTTGACCGCTGGTTTTTGATCCCTCTGAATGGCAAAACTGAGCCGGAAACAGCGATCTCGGCTTTTGCTGCCAGTCCGCTGGTGGAATTTGCCCAGCCTGAATACCTTTTGTATCTCAGCGCCATGCCCAATGATCCTCTGCTTTCTGTAAACTGGGGTTTTCAGAACACCGTTCAGTTTCCGGCCTGGTCACCCCCCGGTTCCAGCAGCGGCAGCCACAGCGGGACGCTCGTTGGCCAGTCCGGCTTTGACGCGGATATCTTTGAGGCCTGGGACAGAGCTCAGGTCTATGGTTCGCAGGATATTGTGATTGCCATTATCGACAGTGGGGTTGATCTGGCGCATCCGGATCTGAGCCTGGTCACCGGTTATGATTATGGAGATAACGATCCTGACCCCACGGATACGCATGGGCATGGAACGTCTGTCTCCGGCATAGCAGCGGCGATCGCGGGGAATGGGGCAGGAACTGCCGGAGTGGCAGGAAACACCAAGGTGATGCCGCTCAAGGTGATGGACAGCTCCGGTGTCATCTCCTATACCTCCGTGGCAAATGCGGTGATCCACGCGGCGGATAATGGCGCGGATTTGATCAATCTCAGCC
>JAKLEY010000001.1 GCA_022711455.1 Candidatus Cloacimonadota bacterium | reverse complement strand
CGGCTGTGGCCGGAGCGGATGGTGGGGGATCATATTCTTTTGCAAGCGGAGGAAGCGTGCCTGGATCGAATGCGGTGACGTCTTTGCTGGGCTCATTGGATAATAAGCTGGGAAGGCTCTTGGAGAAGAGAGTGGCGTTTGATATCCATATTGATCCGCTGGATAATAATCCGGTGAGAATCAGCGAGATAGCGGAGATGGGCAGGATGATCCGGAGCGAGGTATAAGCTATGCCAAACCTATTTAAGATAGACTTTGTGCAGGGCAAGACAGATGCCAGCGACTATAACCAGGTGAAGCACAGCCTGGTGGACACTGCCGCGAACAGAGTGATCATCAGCCTGACGATATCCGGGGATAAACTACAGAGCGTGAGCAACTACTCCAGAGAGCCTAAAAGGCTGGTATTTGAGTGCTTTCCTACGGGCTGGATCAATGATAACATCCTCTCCGGAAGCAATGAGCATGAGCGGTATATATCGCATTTTGAGGTGAAGGTTTACCGGGATGGGGTGCTGTTTTTTACGGGGATCATCGATACATCGCAACTGAGCTATGACGTGAGTTCCGGGATCGTGAAATTCACGTGTTATGACAAGATCAAGCTGATGTCTGTGTTTTCGGATTTGACGCATTATTACAGCCTTACAGCGGGATATCTGCCGATCTGGATACTGGCTTATTTTCTGCAGGATATTCAGCAGACGGTTCCGGTGAATATCCCGTATTTGAATCAGTTTGCGGTGCCTACTCACTTGATTCCGTCCGGATCGCCACTGACGATTGTGCATGTGGATTTTGATGATCTGCTGCAGTTCCCTAACCCTGCAAATGGCTGGACATACAGCTATCACAGCAGTGGCTGGCCGGGACCTTGCTGGGGATACCTGGTTGATACTCCCAGCAATAAGATCACATTCGTCTTTGCCTACAAGAAGGTGATCCAGGCAACTTATCCCAGTCCTGCGACTACGCGGTATCAGGGCAGGTTTAGGGGCAAGGTTTACCGCTTTCTGAATGGCATTTGTCCTATCGTGGTGGAGTATGATGAGAAGACCGGGTGGGAAGAAGATATCACATCCGTTGACAATGCCTATAACGAGTTTTTGAGCTTTTTTAACGATAATAGCATCAGCAGCAATACACTGTTTAACGGACTGAGCAGTACCGGGACTTTGGATGGACGGAGCTATATGAGCAGCCAGTATGTGGATCATTGGATCGAGGCGCAGTGCAGCGGCAACATCTTCCCCAGCCGGATACAGCCGGGTAAGTCTTATGAGACATATAAGGAAGAGCAGACGGACAATATCAAGGCATTGCAAGGGATGCTGATGCTGTATAATGCCACGATATTTACTAATGCTGCAGGGCAGATCATTTTGAAGAATAAGGACGCGTATTCCGCTACTATTATAGATATAGAAGATGAGGACGTGATTAGCTTTGTGACGAAGCGGGGTAACCAAGAGAAGCCGGGGATCACTGCTATTGATGTGTTGGCTGGTGATACGACACAGCTTCAGGGCATAGTTAAGGGCTATCTGATCGACTTTTATGACTCCAAGTGGAGCATTGAAGCTACTGTTGATCAGCTATCCAAATACAGTCTGTCGCTGCAGAGCAAGATCAGGATCAAGACGCTCGTTTATGCCATAACTGAGATTGAGCGAGACTACGTAAATGATGAGTATAAGGTGAAAGCATGGCTGTTATAAGTGGTTTTAGATTGATTCGACAGACACCTGGGGGTGTGCATTACTTTAACTGTACCAACGGACAGGTGGACTATAATCCGGGGCGGAAGTACCGACTGGAGAAGAGGAATGCCTTTGATCCATCCATACTGCATCAGAGAGAAGAATATCGTGAGGATAGCTTTGATTTGCAGGCAATACTGACGCCTGAGGAGTATAACACTCTGGTGAGTTTCATCACTGCAGCAGGGCAGCTTTATCTGGAATATACTGCGTATAATGAAGTTAAGAGCCAGTTCCCGGTGAGAGTGACGAATCTGCCGAAGTGTCCGGATGATCTGCATGAGTATCCGGAGAAGGTGAAGTTTTCATTGGAATCCAGATATGTAGGATCTCCAGGATACATTGATTTTGGGATCATCGTAATAGAAGATGACAACGACTTTGTGACATCAAATTGAGGTAATATATGTATAAATATGGGATTAGCTATTACAAGATGAAGCTTGGCGAGAGAGTGCCGTTATCCGGCGTGGATGTGCGGTTACTAAGACCGGGTGCTGACTGGGTGAATGGTTTGCCTTTGACTGAGACTGAGACATCCGGGTATTATGAGTGCTTCATTACAGATGAAGAAGACTGTGGTTATTATGAGGTATGGGATGACCGGGGCAATGCTAATGGCAGCTTCAGTGGCAAGACCTGTACTATCGGTAAACTCGATGCCAGGGGACTGCAGAATGACTGCATCTATGGCAATCACATCCTGGATGGAGTGGTTACTGCAGGGAAGATAGCCAATGAAGCTGTAGGGCTGAACCATCTTGGGGCTGAGTTTCAACTACCATTATCAAAGCTACTTTATGAGCTGCAAGATCAGGACTCAGGCGTTGGTGATACGACTCTGAGCTCTCCCGCTAGTTGCCATGATGACAAGTATATCACACACGTGTTGAATAAGGAGTACGTGGTTGTTCCGCATGTAGTCCTGACCAATCAATGTAACTGTTTTCTCTATATATCTGACATAGCTCTGGAAGGAACCCAGGTGACAATCACTATTACAGTTGGAAATAACTTTGATGCAGACCCTGCCAAGTATCAGTTACTGGCAATACCGTTTTAGGAGCATGCAAGAATGGTGAGCTAATTTGCAAGAATGGTGAGCTAACGCCTACAGATGAATAGACCTGAAAGTGCATCTGTAGGCGAAGCTGTATCTACACGAAAATGCTGGCATGCAAGAATGGTGAGCTGGCATGCAAGAATAAGTGAGCCGTTACATTTAGGGAGCTTTCACCTTAGTCCCAAGAAAAAGCTTGACTATTATTTGCAATTACAGTTTGTATGTTTCAGCTTAGATAATGGCTTTCACGCTCAAGCGTAAATTTTCCGGAAGACATGCCGTTTCAGGCAAACACTTCAAGGAGGCACCCATGAAACGATTTTGCCGGCTTGTTATTCTGGCATTGATAGTGTCAGTCTCGATTGTTCCGCTGTTTGCCAGCCAACTCTGGCCGGAGCCTAAACGCCTGTTGGTGGATGGAAGCATTCGCTTTAGCGGATTGGTCTGTCCCACCGGTAATGGGGCTTATGACCTGCTCTGGACAATGCCGGACGTGGATGGCATAAGAAAGGTCCATTTCCAGAAGTTCGATGCTCAGGACCAGCCCCTCATGCCAAATCCCCAAATAGTCAATTTCACTAATAACGTAAATCACATAGAGCAGATGTGCCCCGCGCCTGAGGGGGGATATTTCTTTCTCAAATTAACTGATGGCTACTATAGAGCAGTCCGGATCAATGCGTCCGGTCAATACCTCTGGCTGAATACGGCTTATGCCAACGATACTTCCCAGCTCCGCATAATTCCAGACCATACCGGGGGGCTATGGAATCTATGCAGACCTGATGATAACAGTGCTACATATATCCGTTACCTGCCATCCATGGGACATGATCCTACTCTTCACTTCACACTGCCTGCGGATGGGCAAGCCCAGGTTTTCTTCGACGCGAAGCTGCTTGACGACAATAAATTGCTCTGCCTGATCGGGATGGGATCTCAGCTCAGGATCATGAGCTTGGATCCGGTGGCCGGAATTGTGACCCAACAGACTCTGGTGAATGACGCCACCGGAATCTATCAAGTCAAGCTCGTAACTGCAAACTCCGGAGATCAGTATGCCATCTATGCCAGCTGGGCAGCAAATTTATCGCAGGTAAAAGCATTCCGGCTCAACGCCCAATCTGAGCCGATCTGGCAAAACCCCGTCTCCCTTTTGAATATGGGGATTCTTGCCTGCAGGGGATTGGATGCGATCCTCTTAACTGATGGTTCAATTCTGCTGGCTTCAGCCTTTGGCGGTAACCTGGTCTATTTGCAAAGATTTGATTCCAACGGCAACCTGTTCTGGACTGATGAAAGCGCAGCACTCACGGGGGAAAACACTTCTGACTTCCTGGAATTGACTGAAGTCTCGGACAATCTAGTCTGGCTCAAAACCCAGACCTACAATTACGGCTGGACCCGTAAGACTTGTTTGGCCTACCGCATAGATCAAAACGGGTTTAGCGACACAATAGGGCCTGTGAGCATCGTTCAAGACCTGCAGTTAGCCACAAGTAAGGATCGTGTATCCGTCCTGGCAAACGGGGGAACGCTCAGCTTCTTATTCGGCAGATTTGATCCTGACGCCGGTTCCATCATTCGGCGTGACCTGCCTGCCAGCGGTAACCCCGGAGCTGAACAGATCCTGATGAGCGGATCCGGCGGAAAGGTTCTCAATCCCCTTGTGATCCCGGCTCAGGACAGAGTCTTAACCGCCTGGATCACCAAAAATGTGCCCACGAATTCTACCCGTATAAACTACCAATATGTGAATCCGGATGGATCTTTTCTCTTGCCTCAGACGGGGATAATACCCTCCACCGGAGCAGCAGGAAACTACAGCGAGCTGAAGGCAGTCGCGATGGATAACGGCTCCGTCTGCCTTGCATGGACAGACCTAAGCAGCTACCGCAAAATAATGGCGCAGGTTTTGGATGCCTCCGGGAATCAGCTGTGGGGTCCCTACGGCAGAATCATTGCCGAAGGTAATGATGTTGGGGGCAGCTCCATCTTTGGCCTGACGTATACCGGTGGCAAACTGTTTTTCTCCTGGACCTCCTCCAACCTTGATCTCAGGATGCAGGTTTATCAAGGTTCCACTCCGCTCCATGCTCACTCAGGTTTAAGCCTCTTAAACGCATCCATGTTGCCCATCCCGGAGCTCGACGGATTGGATGTGAACGCTATGGAAGGTAATTGGCTGATCTATACTGCCAGCAATTTCTATGTCGATTCCTTTGGATGGCTTCCCGTTTGGGTAGGAGCCTTGCGCTTTGATGCCCAGGGGCAGATCCTGCCTGCTTTCAGTCCGGTCGGAACCACTGTGTTTGATATGGAAGGAACTTATTATACTACAGTAAGTTATAAACGCCACATGCTCTGTCCTGATGGTATCCTGATCAAGGGAGCTTATGGAAGTGCAAATACAGACCAATATGTGAGCAGTTCCGGTGCGATCAACTGGGGTAGCACTGGTTTGACCAGCAACCGTATGGATTATCTGGGGGCGACCGGAAATGGTTTTTTCTGCAGCAATCAAAGCAATTTGATGAAGAAAGACTATCAGCACAACAACATCTGGTCTGTAGCCTGGCCCTGGACATCTCCCTCTGGAGCAGTCGAAATAAGCCCCGGAACATTCATCGTACTACTCTATGACATGGATTATTACGTCTTTAGTTCTGCAACTAACCACTATTGGCCGGATGATAGCTCTATCTATCCTCTCACGACGGGAACCCGGAGCATCACAGCCTTGAATGGCTACGCCTATGTGATCTGGACCAATCAGATCAATTCCGCACTCTATATGCAAAAGTTGAATTCTTCCCCGGTAGAGAATCTGGATCCCACGGAAAACGAAGGTCCGGACCTCAGCTCGCTGCGTTCTTATCCCAATCCATTCCAACAGGAAATGCAGATAGAGCTGGAATGCAAACGCAACAGCCCGGCCAAGATCGAGATCTATAATCTAAGGGGACAATTGGTGCGAAGTCTGGATCACACAGAACTGCAGCAAGGCACTAACAAGCTGATCTGGGATGGCCGGGACGATCATCAGAGGCAGCTAGCCAGCGGGATATATTTTGTCATGGCCAAAACAGCCGGTGAACAGCGAGTTATCAAAGTTTTGAAGATGTGAGTGCCGGGCTGTCGGTTTAGAGTTTTGGAGTTTTGCGGTTTTGAGGAGTCCCGGAGGACAGACACGTCACCACCTGAAGACTATCCCAGCTTATACGGTTTCTTCAACAACGCCCATTGGGTATGCCTGTGTCTGATAGCCCGCTGCGGGCAATTCCACCAGCAGCGCAAACAGAAGATGCAGCTATGGCCAAAGCTGATCTTTTCGGAGCTGAGCCGGATATTCCGGGTGGGGCAAGCGCGCACGCATTTGCCACAGAGGATGCAGTTTTTATCCGTGTACCAATTTGACGAACCCATGAAACAGCCCAGATTTTCAAAGTGGTTTATGATGCTGAGAGCTCGCTGGATATAGCTGTCGCGCAGAACTATGCGCTTTCCTGTCAGTATCTGTTCCACTGCTTCCGGAACCCTCGCCCGGGCTTTGGCAACTACTGTGTCAACTCGTTCCTGAGACGGATTTGAAGCCACATTGGGAGGCATCTCAAGGAAAGATTCATGCTTCAGGATCCAGCCCCGCTCTGCCAAAGCAAGCCTCAATCTGCGCGTGGAACCCCCAAGCTGAAAATCGCTGCCGGCTGTCTTGAACAAAAAGTAGTTCACGCGTTTCGCGGGCAGCAATTTGATAAAGTCATCAACGATCCGGGGGGCGTCAAAAGCGTGGACCGGAAAGCCCAGCCCCACCATGTCAAAATCATTAAAGCTGATGTCGTGGGTCTTTTGCGTGATCTGTTCCAAAGGAATCAACTCGCAGTCTGAGCCCTGAGCGCGGAAAGCTTTTTGAAACTCCCTTGCGATCAGCAAAGTATTGCCGGTGCCACTGAAATAGTATAAGCCGATCTTCATTTCTATACCTCTGGTGAAACCTCAGTTCGAAGATTCACTTTCTGTCAATGGATTTTGGCGATTTGTCGTTTTAGCGTTGTAACGTTTTAGCGTTTTAACGTTTTGGAGTTCCAACGTTTTGGAGTTTTGGAGTTTTCGGGTTTTGAGGAGTCTCGCAGAGACGGCACGTTATTAGCGACGGGTTTTAACCCGGCGAAAGGAAACACGTGTATGATCCAAGTCCCTTTAGGGACGGCACATGGCATTTATGATCTTGTCCCGCAATGGTATGTGTCGTCCCTACGGGACTCAATTCTGATTGTGCGTGACACACGCCGGATTAAAATCCGGCGCTAATAACGTGTCGTCTCTACGAGACTTGGTAAAACGTCACATCGATACTGCTGTACCATTGAGCGGGTTGCAACACCACTCCACCACCCCAGCACTCCATCACTTGACCACTCCACCACTCCACCACTGACTACACCCCTGCACCCCTTCACCACTTTAAAATATTGCTTGACAATCCCCCCCCATAATGTAATGATTCAAATTTAAAATTGATCCGGAAAGAAGTCCCGATCTAGTATGAGGTAAAAACTATGAAAGCTTGTCTAATTGTGCTGTTCAGCGTTATATTCATGAATTGCGCTGCCCTTGTTTTACCCGTATCCGCAACGGAAACGCTCACGGACGCGAACCTGCTCTCCGGCTTTGTACGGGTCGATCCCGATGATAAAAAGCAGGAAACTTTGCAGACCAAAGCCTGGTTGTGGCAAGATGGCGACAATCTGATCGTGCATTTTGAAGCCGTGATCGATTCCTCCTTCACCCGGGGTGATCTCTCCGTGAAAGATGAAGGAGCCAGTGCCGATTATCTGAGGCTGCAATTGATCACCATCCCCGATGCTTACTATGCCTATTACTACAGCGCTTATCCCCTGGGCAACCTGCTGGACGGAGTTCGCAAAACCGATATGGACGTCGATTACGCCTGGGACAGCCATTATTCCTATACAAGTGAGGTCTCCGGAGAGCTGTGGAAAGTGACCATGCGAATCCCTCTGGATGAATTGCGGTTCAAGCAAGACAAGCCCTACAACTGGAAAGTCATCCTCACCCGCTATCACTATCAGAGCCAGGAATTCTTCAGCCTGCCCTATTCCAACACCAATCAGGGCAAGGAATATTTTCTGAAAGCGCAGGATATCGTGCTGACCCAGCCCGTGAAGCACAAATTGGATATCTCGCTAAAGCCTTATTTTGTGAAGAGTTACGACCTCATCAGCCGCAGCGGAAGCTACGATCCGGAACACTTCGGACTCGATCTCGCCCTCAATCCGGGACAGCGCACCCGCATCAAGATCTCGCTCAATCCGGATTACTCAGACGTCCCCATGGACAGCGCGCAGGATGATTACAACCGCAAAGACCCTCCTTACTACGAGGAAAACCGCTTTTTCTTCACAGAGGATATTGAGGCTTTCGGAGTGAGTGAAGACGTGTTTTATTCCCGCAATATTGTGCAACCGCGCTTGGCTTTCAAAGCCACCGGAAACACCAAAATCCTGAATTGGGGTGTCCTGGGAGCCTTTGACAAAGAGATCCGCGACGATGGCGTTTTGATCAACCGGGATGACTATTATCAGGTGCTGGCTCTGAACCCCTCCTGGCGTAAACTGCAGCTGGGCAACGCGATCACCAGCCGGGTCAACAGCGGATATTACAACCACGTCTACAGCGGGGTCCTGAACTGGGAGTTTCTGCCCCATCTCTATTTCACCACTTCCCTGGATCTCTCGACCCTGAAACACCCTTCCGTTGGTATTACGGATCTGACCACAGGCTCCAAAACAGCCTTCAAACTGAGCGCGGACCCCAAAGACTGGAATCTTTCTTTGGGCTATGCCCGTCTTTCCAAAAACCTCACGCAGGAAGCCGGATACCTCTATGAGACCGATTATGAATATGCCGGCTCCGGAATCGGCTGGAGCAAAACCTATGCGGATAAACAGATCCGCTATCTGTCTTTCAACACCTGGGCCTACGGCTATCATAAAAATCTGAGCACAGAGCCCTATTATGCCTATGAATCAGGATTTACAGCGAACCTGAACACCGCTCCCAGATTAAACTTTCTCTTCAATGGAAGTTCTGCCCAAGTGCCCGATCTTCATGATGATCTGCATGACATCTACAACGGGATGCTGGGCTGCACCTGGGCAAAACTGCGCAGCCTGCGTGTCTTTGGAGCCTATTCCTATGCCCAAAGCCTGGTCTATGCCCTCTCGGATACCTATCCCAAACATACTTTTAACATCAACGGCTGGTTCAGTCCGCTCAAAAACGTCTCCACCACCCTCACCGGTTCCTGGAATCATTATGGCTATCCTGAGGAGAACGTGATCGGGCCCGTAACGATCAAGCTGGATAAGACTTATGTGATCGCCAATGCGACTTTGGGTTATACCCCCAGCCCGGTGTTCAAGCTCAGTTTGGGCAGCGGACTGAGCACCTATGAGAGCGGCAGCATCAGATCCAGCCTCACTTACTACGGCAATCTGCGCTATGAATTCAAACCGGAATACTTCCTCTTCCTGGGCTTCAAATCTGCCCAAAAACAGGATGAACCCTCCTCCTGGCCTGATCCGCTGGGTCACTTCCGCAAAGATATGGCAACCATCTATGCCAAGATCAGTTTGACGCTGTGAGCCACTTAGTCCCGTAGGGACTTTCACGTTATTAGCGACGGATTTCAATCCGGCGGAAGCAGGCCGCACGTAAATTCCAAGTCCCGTAGGGACGACACATCTCAGCATATGTGTTTGTTGGCCAATACTATGTGTCGTCCCTACGGGACTCTGTAGAACATAACGAAACAATCGCCGGGTTGAAACCCGGCGCTAATAACGTGAAGTCCCTACGGGACATATCAGGCTGTTCATCGTTATACGTGGAGATTCGTGGCTATTCGTGACAATTAGTGGAAATTCGTGTGAATTCGTGTTATTAAAAGAATCCGGCTGATCCAGTCGATCCTGTTATCTGCGTTCTATCTCCCCACACGACTCTGAACCTCACTCATACCCGGCAGGGACATAGTCCTGCAATCCCCTTTGGTCCTACCGCTATCTAACAGCTTGCTAACCGCTTGCTGACCGCTTTCAAACCGCTTCATGAAGTGAGATGGCAGGGGGATCAAAGCGAGAAGTGAGGAAGATATCCAGCAGGAATCACTACGCATCACTCATCACTCATTACTCCTATCTATATAGAGACTAAAGTGTAGGTTGTCAGCTCTCGTCACTCGTTACTTGTCACTTGTCACTTCATAAAGAACACAGTATAAAGGATATAGACCAGCAGCAGCGCTCCCCCTTCCCAGCGGTCGATGCGATGCCGCTTGGGATTGAACATCATGATAAAGAGGAGGAAAGTGGCTCCGATCATCACAAACTGGGAAGAATTGAAGACTCTGGTATAGGGCAGCGGACTCACCTGCGCGGTGATCCCCATGATGAAGAGCAGATTGAAGATATTGCTGCCGATGACGTTACCTACTGCAATATCCGGCTTGCCCTTGAATGTCGCAATCAGCGAAGTGCTCAGTTCCGGAAGCGAGGTGCCGATTGCCACGATCGTGAGTCCGATCACGGATTCGCTGATCCCCAGCAGACGTGCCAGTTCAACGGCATTATTCACCACCAGATTCCCACCCAAAATCAAGCCCCCAAGCCCTCCCAAAATGAAGAGCAGACTGAGATGGAGGGGATAAAGCCGGCTGCCGGATTCCGTATCCGCGCCCTGTTTGCTGAGATTGTGGGTATACACCAGAAAGATGGCAAAAAAGCCCAGCAGCACGAGGCCGTCACCCCGGGTGAGGATATCCTGCGCGCCGGCTAAGAAATGGGAATCATTCACTAAAACCAGCAGAATGAAAGAAGTCAGCAACGCGAATGGAATCTCGCGCCAGGTGGTGTTTGTCTTCACCTGCAGGGGCTTGACCAGTGCGCAAATACCCAATATCCCCAGAATATTGAAGATATTGCTCCCAATAATATTACCATAAGCGATCCCGGCTGTGCCCTTAACTGCAGAGACCAGATTCACCACCAGTTCAGGAGTCGAGGTGCCAAAAGCGACCACAGTCAGACCGATCACGATATCCGGAACTTTCAGTCTGCGCGCCAAAGAGCTGGCACCACGCACCAGGGTATCCGCTCCGGCGATCAGCAAAGCGAAACCAAGAACTATAAACAATACTAAAATTAACATCTTACCTCAACCCGGACCGGATAATTCTGATCCGATTGCAATCTCCTGAGAGAATGGGATCCGAGTCAAGGTTTTTTGTGCTATAGTGGGGAAATGATGACTCTGTTCTCCCTGAAATCCGGGACTCAGGTGGATATTCTTCAGATCCGCCTCAGTAGAGCACGATCCTGACGGTTTGGCACTGCTTCCCACTCCGGAGGCGGATAAAATATAAGCCTGATCCCAAAGCTCGTCCGGATTGATCCTTTCTGTCCCATGTAAAAATATGATCACCCTTCTGCTTAGTACTGAGGTCGATTGAGCGCACCAGCTGACCCCGGAGATTGAAGATTTGGATATCATTGTTGCCCCGGCGAGACAGGTTGAAGCTAAAAGTGGGAAGAACCCGGGCAGGATTCGGATAAATAGTCAGTTTAAGTTTTTCTTCGGATATTATGGGATCTAAATTGGGCGTACCCGGGAAAGTAAGGCGGATACAAGGATAGCCGTCATTGATGCTGTAGTTTGGATCATGGCACCAGATATTGTCGAAATCCCATCCAACAAAGGTATCAGGGGAGTAAGGATGAGTCATTTGGTCTGTGCTGCGCCCTGAGCCAAAGGTACTTGTACTTTGTCCTGAGCTTTCCCTATCCCAGTAACATTGGCCGTTATAAGGCCCTGAGCCATTCCCTGTCAAGCCTCCCACATGTTCTCCTGTCCCGGTTACATAACCTGTGCTGTAGGAATTGAAAACAACCCCGTAAACTTGGTAACCATGAGCAACATCACCAACCAAGCCTCCCACCGAATCAAGACCATTTACAGCCCCTCTGGCAAAAGTATTTTCTATGAGGCCATAAGATTTGCCAACCAGACCACCAACCGCATTGATCCCTGTAACGGTAGCAGTGCTGCAGGAAGAATTGATCTCCGGATCCCATTGACCAGCCCCTTCCAGGATACCCACCAAACCGCCTACATAATTGATCCCCTGAACATTGCCGGAACTATAGCTATTCCGGATTATTCCATAACATTTACCAGCCAAACCACCTGTGGCGTTCGCTCCAATCACTTGCGCGTCCGCAAAACAACCAATGATATAGCCCAATTCGAGGTATCCGGTTAAACCTCCTGTATAGGGTCCTACATTTGTAGGGCTCCCGAAGAAACGAACGCTGGCTTCGCAACTGCTGTTGTTGAGATCGGAATAGGATGTATAACCCACCAGGCCACCTATGTAAGATGCCAGGTTTGAAACAGTGATATCTACCTCACTGCGGCAAGAATCCATTGCGGAATGTTGCAGTACGCCAATCAAACCACCGAAGGAAGGATAACGGATCGGGAAACCGCTGGCGGATATCAGTCCGCTGGCATAGCAATTGCTGATTTGATTTTCGTATCTGCTATAACCCAGAAGGGCTCCTGTGTAAATCCCTCCACTGATATGGCAATTCACTACAGACAGATCTTTTATCAACACGCTTTTAGCCCACCCGATGAACCCCAGGGGATTTGCAAGCTCAGTTTCAAGAGCTAAATTCAGGACACTATATCCATTTCCGTCCAGATTGCTACCCAGGTAGGGAATGTTGTAGCCATGCAATCCGCTCATATCAAGATCTTCCGTCAATTTGAAACTATAATCCGGATATTGGGCAAAAGCCATCAGATAATCAAAATCCTGAGAGCCCCGAACAAGGTAAATGCCATCCTCAGAGCTGAGAAAATCGTCTATGTTAAGATTCCGGCCAGAGCTGAGCCACTGGTTGAAGAGGATTTCATTCAGAGCACCAATTCCGATGACATGGCTTTGGTTTATGGTGCAGGAGAGAATGTTATAATACGCCCCCATGAGTTCGTACCACGGTATTGGACCCATCGCACCAACCATAGGTCCGAGGAAAGCCCCACTGCCTGTGATCGATCCTTCGCAGTAGCTGTTTGTGATTGTGCCGGAGAATGAACCAACCAATCCTCCCACATTTGAGCAGAAGCCTGAATTGATCTGGTACTTTGCATAACAATAAGTTATGGAAGAGTTTGCGTTCATGTCTCCCACCATCCCCCCAATATTTGTGAAGCCCTCATCTTGTCCGGCCGGACTATTGATTATAACATCAACTGTGGAGTTTGTGATGTGGGTATCGTAAAGACTTCCGGAGATCGCTCCCGAATATCCCTGGACTCCGGACATTGTCCCCGATACTGTGCAGTTATCAATTAGCGTGCCCCAGCAGGATTCGGTCAGCAGACCCCCTCCTCCGGTCAGGATACCGCTTACCGTGCAGTTCAGGATCTGGCTGTCAATGCTGTTGTAGACCAGCAGAGATCCCTGACCGGTGACATAGGCGTTTTCCAGGTGTATATTTTGGATGATCGCGTCTTCGATGAAGTAAAAAAGCGCTGTTCCAGACTCCCGGTTAACGTGAAGATTCTGGATGCTGTGTCCACCCCCGTTGTAGTGTCCATTGAACCTGTTGCGATAAGCCCCTATGGGTAGCCAGCCCTGCCCGCTGAACCAGCCTGAGGTCTGAGCAGCATCAATATTAGCGGTTTGAAGATAGTTGGCATGCCAGCGTGAGCTATCAGCAGCCACCCAATAGAGATTGTTCAGGGTTTGAATCATATAGGGAGAGGTGCTGGTTCCGGAACCTGAAGGCAGGTGTGCTATCTGCGCTCCTAAACGGATCATGAGTATAGCTACAAATACCAGGAGCAACGACATCTTCTTCATACTTCACTTTCCATTGCTTTGTTCAATTTTTCCGTTTTTTCCGCGCTTTTTGAGTGTTCTCAATCAATGGCATTACGAGGTTGAAACCTCGATTACAACAGGATAAATCCTATGTTACGAGCTCAATTCCCTGCACTCACCCTGAAAAACCTCAAAGCCTCTGCGGGTGGCAGATCCCTCCAGACTATCCCGTCGGAGATGTTCGGATCAAAGACTTTGACCGGCTCCGGCAGATAGGGGCCTGCGGGATCAGAGGCACTGAAAACCGTGTAATAAAAAGCACCCGGCACCTGGATCCACTGCAGACGAATGCCAGTGCCATTGCGGTTAAGGGTCACATTCTGGGGAACGGGACAGCTCCCTTCCGCGCTGCCAAAAATGATGTTTTTGCCCAGGAGACCGTAATAGTAGGGGGTCCATACTCCCGAAACATTAGGATTCACTGTTCTGAAATCTGTGAAGTCTTCATTGGGGAGGATTCCGTTATACATCCACTGCGCCCAGCCGATATTGGAATTCAATCTGAAACCACCGCTGCAGGTGATGTTTGAGCTTGCGCTGCGCAGCACGTTATGATCCTGAGCTCCGTAGAGATTAAATTGATAATTTGTGATCTGAGAATAGTTGAAGAGGTCGCCCCAAAGATTGATGTAGAACCAGTTTCCGGTGCTGGCATTGAGTATATTGCCGTGGTTTTCCAGCCGCTGCTGAACTGTCAAGGTATGAGGAAAATCGCCTTTGCCGCGCAAGGTTCCATTGTTGATCAAACGGTCGATCTCGACTCCGTCTCCGATCAGAACCTCTCCGCTGAAGCTGAGTTCATCAGCGAGCACTCCACCCAGCCAGGCACTGTTGGACAAGTTCAAAGTGCTGCCCGGAACACCATCCAGGACCGCATCCGTGAGCGCGCCTCCGTTCAGGTTCAGGACGAATCCGCTATTCATGATCAGGGAATGGCCGTTCCAATCCTGCAAACACCCTGTAAAATTCAGATTCGAGAGCATCCGGTAGTCACTATAGGAAGCCAGCAAAGGAGCCGAAATCCCTGTTGCGCCTGAATTTTGCCAGATATCGTGCGTTCCGTCATAACCCAGGGTGAGATATGCAGGAGCAATGCTACCGTAATTAAAGATATCTCCCTGCAGCTCCAGATTGAGCGTGAAGCCACCCGGATTGTCTCCGATCGTTCCGAAATTCCTCAGGGTTCCGCTGATTAAGAGCTCGTGATTCATATCGTTCCGATTCCACACCGTAGCGTAGTTATAGAGATGCCCGATGCTCACCGCATTCCCAATCAGCACAGTGCCTTGCAGGATGATCTCCGTGGCTGTCACCCAATTCAGATAGGCTCCACCCGTCAGATTCAGGATCGCCCCTCCACCCCCTACGATATTGGTATGCTCCATAAAACCGCCGTTGAGGCTGAGCTGAAAACCGCTCAGAGTGAGGTGAGGCAGGTAGATGTGAGTTCCGGTCAAATTGAGATTGGTGAGGAAGCTGACCATGCCCACGCTCATGTTCAGAAAATGGGTGGGGCTGAAAGTTCCGACATTGGAGAACGTATGCGCATTTTCACCGGCATAATAGACGTATTCGCAATTGATGAGATTGGTATTCGTGAGATTCCCCAAAATCACCATCCGCAGCTCTCCTCCCGGGATTCCGCTATCCACCAACTGGCCATAGTTCATGCAGTTTCCGTAAACCGTGACCTGCCCCACATAATTCGACGGATTGCTGATCCTGGCTCCGGGCTGGATGGTCAGATTCAAGCACTCTCCGGTGATGTCGATCCAGACGTTGCCCTGAATGATCACGTTGTTGGAAGAATTTGGCACCACACCCCCGATCCAGGTGGAGCTGTTTGCCCAGTTTCCACCCGCGGTTGTGGACATAATATCTGCAAGGAGCAGAGAGCTCAGCAGACAGAGCAAAGATAATAATAATAGCCTCTTCATAAAGATCACCTCGCAGGCATTTTTCTTTGATTCAATATCTTTTCAGATAGAGAATTCAGTCAAGATTTATTCTTGCATGAGGCGGAGGATCGCTATTTTCTTGCACTTGCTTCACTTACATATCAACTCCGAAAGCACAGGGAAATAATCCGAAATGCCGGGGTACAGGTGGCGTTTGGTTTCATAATCAATCAATAATGTATACATGCTTTCTGTCATGGGCGCTTTGTTTCTCTCCCCGTTCTGGATCATTGCTCCCACGCTCTTTTCAGTGATGATACCTTCAGCCAGCAAAAGTCTGATGGTGATCGCCCAGATAATGCTCTCATTCAGTGGGCAAAACCAGTCATCCCTCTTCTCACGCAGCGCGTCATCTCTCTCACAAAGCATTTCACTCAGCGGATTGATCACATGATGCGATAACTCGTGCCAGACCGAGCAGATCAAGACCCTTTCCAGCCCTTGATTCTCCTCAGCGATCAGCAGTCCGGGGTAGCTGATATAAGCATAGACTTCAGTTTGTTCTGCTCCGGGAAACGTCAGCGACATAAACGGCTTCATCAGGGTTGACAAAACTATATGCACCGGGGGGAATTCCACTCCCAAATAGCTTTCCAGGATAGTCTGCACCTGTCTTTTTGCCAGCATGGCGTTGATTTTCTCCAGATAAGGGGCAAAGTTCGTTTTGAGCTTCGTAAAATATCCGTTAAAGTCACTCTCTTCGGCAAAGGCTTTCAGTTTCTCCGTATAATCTGCGATCGTCTTTAGATCAGGGATATCCTCCTCGAGGTATGCCAGATCTATCCCGGGATTGAGGGAGTAATCCTGTGCTAAAGACATGGCATAATACGGTATTGTATCCATGCTAATCTCAGCCATCCAAACCTTGGAGAAATCAATGACTGCCTGATGCGAGCTGTATTTGGAAAAGTGCGCTCTCACCCGCTCAGCCTGCCCCTTCCCCTTCCAGGCCAGCAAGCCTCCATCCTCATAATCTGACAACAGCATTATCGTAAACAGCAGTTCCAGCCTCTTATCCAGTCTGATTTGCATAATCTCTCCTCGATACGGATAAGCAAAGCATCTTCTTCAGGTGATTTTGTCAAAGATGCCTATCTCCCGGAGTATAATCTGAAGTAGAATCTTATCTCTATTCATATATTGTCACAGCTTCCGCCAAAATACTATCTTTCATCAGGGGTTCCAGACAATTACTTTCAACCAAATCTATGGATTTACCCATCGCTTCTTCAAGATATTGCTTCAGCCCGATAAACTTGAATATCCCAAATTGCTTGGTCATTTCCAGCAGAATATCAATATCGCTGTCAGCATTCTCATGGCCCGTGGCATAAGAACCAAAGACAGCAATTTTACGAATGCCATACTCATCTATAAAAGGTTTCAAAGCTTCATATATTAGCTTGAAGCGTGGGTTAGGGGTCATAAGCATCTGATGTTTTATATCCTGTTCAAGTTTGGTTTTGATGTTTTAGGATATGCGATTATTGTCAAGTTGTTCGTGAACCGAATCCTCCTGTTAATCCACTAGGCCAGTTCAACGGCAAGATCTGCATGATCGGCAAAATGGATGCCAGAGGCTTACGGATATATCCTTTGTGTCTACATTGCGATCTTCTATTAATGGGAAAACACCCAGTGTTCACCGCTTTTATTAATATGATTCATGAAACTTTAATGGAATTCTCGACAGTTGCTATTTGCAGAAACCTTGAAACCGATTTGCAAAAAGGTTGAAACTGGGGTCTCACCAATAACAGCGATTTGAAGCGAAAGTGATAATATTTGCAATTTCACTTGATACTCTATGATTTCTTTAATTATCTGAAAAATAATAAGATGCGCACCTAACCAAAAATAAAACTTGACAGCATTGTACTACTGTTATAGTTGACTACAACACCATAGCAGTTCCCGGAACTAAAAACCGGAAGCGAGGATATAATGAAGATTTTTGAGACCAACAGACCGATAACCGAGCAGCTGAGGAAGCATATTGAAGATGCCATCCTCTCCGGCAGCCTGCAAGGGCGCATCCCTTCTGCCCGGGAGATCGCCATGAATTATAAAGTGAATACGGTCTCGGTGAATGAGACCATCCGGGCTTTGCTCGGTGACCAGATTCTGGAGCTGGAGCGGGGCACGGGGATCTGTGTATCCGTTTTGGCAAAGCAGATTATTCAGACACGTCGTAAACCGGTGGACAGGGAAGCAGAAGCCAGGCCCAAGAGCAAGCCTGAGCTCAGCTTCACCAATCCCTCCAAACACCTCTCCTGGTGTTGAAGATCACGGGACCAAGCAGCCTTGAAGCTGTAACAGAGGTAAAAGATGAGACAATTTAACGATGAGACCCCGATCTACATTCAATTGCGCAAGCACATTGAAGAGCTGATCCTGAACCGGGTTTTGAACGATGAGGATCCGATCCCCAGCCTGAGGATCATGGCCCGGGATTTCAAGCTCAATCCGATCACTGTCGGTAACGCGGTGAACGCTCTGGCTGAGCTGGGCATCCTCTACAAGAAGCGCGGAGTGGGGATCTACGTCAGTCCCGGTGCCAGAGACCATTTGCTGAAGACCCGCGGCAAAGATTTTATCACGGAGAAGCTGAGACCTGTGCTCCAAACCGCCAGGCAACTGGAGCTTCCCAAACAAACTATCATCGAAATCATTGAGACCTTGTATGGAGGCAAAGATGACAAATGAAACTACAAGCTATGAGATCCGTAATTTGAGCAAGTTTTACGGGAAGTTTAAGGCTCTGGACGAGGTGAATCTCAGCCTCGGCAGCGGAAAGATCATCGGTCTGCTGGGTAAGAACGGCGCCGGAAAATCCACTCTGATGCGCTCCATGCTTGGCTTTCTGGCTTTTACCGGAGAGGTCAGCCTCGGCTCCCGCTCCATCAAACACCGTGATAAAGGTGTCTTTGAAGAAGTAGCCTTCATTCCGGACGTGAGCGGACTGGATGACCGCCTGACGGTTGGCCAGACCATGGATTACATTCGTGGGGTCAATCCCCGCTGGAACGAGGAAACCGCCGCCAAGCTCTTTGCGATCAGCAATCTGCCGCTCAAGAAAAAGGTCGGCAAACTCTCCAAAGGCATGAAGACCAAGCTCTATCTTTTGATCACCCTGTCCCTCGATGTGCGCTACCTGCTGCTGGACGAACCCACTCTGGGCCTTGATATAGCCTTCCGCAAGGAGTTTTTCAACACCATTCTGGGAGAATTCTTTGATGAGAGCAAGACCATCCTGATCTCCACCCATCAGGTGGAAGAGGTGGAAGACATCCTGCAGGAAGTAATCATCATCGATGAAGGCCGCATCATTTTGCATGAGGACGTCGACAGCCTGAAAAGCCGCTTTCGGGTGGTAAGCCTGCCCTCGGAACGGGCGGAAGAGCTTAAGGCTCATTCACCCAAAGCTTTGGGACACAGCCTCGGCTTTGTGAGCGCGGTGCTGCCTGCTGAGATCGAGATCGAAGGCGCAATGTATGGCAGACCCAATCTGGCAGACATTTTCCTGACTGTGGTGGGAGGTTCAAAGTGAAACAGATAAAAGCACTAATAAGAAAAGAATTCCTCACCCACTGGGGCGCAATGCTGCTGCCCGCCTGGTTCACTCTGGGTGTGATCGTGACCATGGTTGTGGGGCTGATCTGGGCTCTGATCCAGGGCGCGGATATCTCGATCTTTGCAAACCTGAAAAGCTTTGGCGGAGAATATGATAAGATCGTGCTCTGGGGATTAGGGCTGGCCGGATCATCCGGATTGGCAATGCTGGCCATGCTGACTGGGATCGGGCTCGCTGATACCATCTTGAACAGCAGCAACAAAAAGCGCTGCGAGATCTTCCATCTTTCCCAGCCTGTTTCTCTGGCAAAGATCGTGGGCGTGAAATACGGGCTGGTCACCCTGGGGACTTACCTCCAGGTCATCGCGATCAGTCTTGCCGGGGTGTCGGTGATGGGAACGTATATTGCCTACAAACTGCATCTGAGCCCGGGCTATGCCTTCACGGGAATGCTACAGGGTCTGAGCGGCATGATTCTGCCTTTCTTCTTCACCTGCAGTTTGTACTGGATGTTCGCCGGGATATTCAAGAACGCGTCCTTTATCAAATCCATGTTCAGTTTGGGTGGGATCGAGATCGCGCGGCTGATCCTGAGCAAGACCACTGTTATCAATTTCCCCTCGCTCAGCGCATACCTCTTAAAGCTGTCCGGTCTCGGAAACGGGATCAACGTCAGCTTTGCGGATAAAACCGTGACTTCCCTGGGAGGTGGCAGCGCGGATGCAGTGATCAACCGTGCCTGGGCTATGGCCTTCGATGAATACACCTGGCAACGCATCCTGTTCAGCCTCATCTTCTTTGCTGTCGGTTATTGGTTTTACAGCCGCAGAGAGCTGAATTAAAAAAAATAAGCACCAGCCACGGAACGGGATTCGTGTTGATTTTTATTGACACGAATTCCGTTTCCATTTGCCGTGGCAAAAACGACAGGTATCAGAGGTCTTATGCGTAAGAAATACAAAATCGGGATCGGAATCGGCATCGTTGCCATCCTGATCATCAGTGTCCTCAGCCAGTGCGGGAAAGCCAAAAAAGCCTTTCCGGTTGCTGCCGCGACTGAGACGAACTATACCGTAAAAACCGGGGATATCATAAATAAAATTGACATCACCGGAGAGGTTCAGCCACAATCCGTGGTCTCGCTCAAAAGCAAGGTCTCCGGCAAAATCGTGCGCTTCTATGTGGATGAAAACGATTATGTCAAATCCGGACAGATCATTGCCGATATCGAGCCGGATTATAATCAGGCAAACACCCTCTTCAACACCAAGGCTCAGCTGCAAAAAGCCAGGATCCAGCTCGATAACGCCAGCAAAGACCTTGCCGACAAGCAGACCCTCTATGCCAAAGATTTTATCTCCAAAGAAGTTCTGGATAACGCACAGGACGCGCTGGCCTCTGCCAATATCGAATACAATCAGGCAAGCTCACAATATGAGATGATCGCCGATCTGGACACCGGTGCCAAAGTGATCCACGTCTTTGCCACTTCCGGCGGAGTCTGCATCGAGCGCACCGTGGAGGAAGGCGAGATGGTGCAATCCAGCATCTCATCCTATGGTGAAGGCACCGTGGTGATGAAGATCGCCGACCTGAATAAAATGATCGTTAAATCCAACATAAATGAGGTGGACATCGCCAAATTCTCGCTGGGACAGGAAGGCGTGATCAGTTTAGACGCCCTGCCCTATGAGACTTTCGAGGGCAGGATCGTGAAGATCGCTCCTCAGGCTACCACCGAAAACAACGCCAAGGTCTTCCCCGTGGAGATCTCGATCAATGCCACCGGTGAAAAAGCCAAACCCGGAATGACTGCAAACGTCTCCATCATCGGAGAGAAAAAGGTCGGAGTACTGGTGGTTCCCATCCGCGCGGTCTTCAGTGATGAAGACAACCAGGATATAGTCTACGTCCTGCCTGCCAAGACCGGCAAAACCCCTGCCACTCCAAGCCCTGCAGCCAAGCCGGGAGCTGCCGCTCCTGCCTCCACCGGTAAAGCGACCGTGGTCAAACTCGGCAGCAACGATATGGAAAACGTGGAAGTCATCAGCGGCCTCAAAGCGGGAGACGTGATCAGCCTCACCGACCCCAAGGCCGGAAAACAGATGAATATGATGATGATGTAAGGGGAAGTGATGAGTAAAGAGTAATGAGTGATGCGTGCTGACGCTTCACTCGTCACTTTTCACTCCTCCCATCACTCATAACTCATCACTCATCACTATTTTAAGGAGTATCCATGATAGAAATCCAAAACCTTTCCCGCCAATTTGGTGCGATCAAAGCTGTCGATGAGATCAGCTTTCAGATCGAGCCCGGCGAGATCATCGGTTTTCTGGGTCCGAACGGAGCCGGGAAAACCACCACCATGCGGATGATGGTGGGCTATCTCCAGCCCAGCGCAGGCGCGATCCTGATCGATGGAAAGAGTATTTTCGACGACCCCATCGCCACCAGCCGCAAGATCGGTTATCTGCCTGAAAATAATCCTCTTTATGATGATATGACGGTCTATGAATTCCTGGATTACATCGCTGCCCTGCGTGAGATCCGGGGCGATGCTTTTTCAGCCCGGCTGAACTATGTGATGCAGAATTGCGGATTGACGGAAGTGCTGCATCAGAAGATCGGAACCCTCTCCAAGGGCTACCGGCAACGGACCGGACTGGCTCAAGCCATCATCCACGATCCCGAGATCCTGATCATGGACGAGCCCACCAGCGGGCTGGATCCCAATCAGATATTGGAAATACGGGATCTGATCCTGGAACTGGGCAAGAGCAAGACGCTCATCCTCTCCAGCCACATCATGCAGGAGGTGCAAGCCCTCTGCGACCGCATTATCATCATCGACAAGGGCAGGATCGTTGCCAATGACAGCAAGGAAAACCTGGTGCGGGGGATCGGCAAGACCCAGACCCTGCAATTGGAACTCGAGGCCGTGAACCCTGATTTTAGCGAGCTTTTGGAACAGCACACGGTCAGCCTCAAGAGCTTCAAACAGATAGATGAACGCTGCGAACTGGTCTTTGAGGCCCCTGCCGAGCTCGATCTGAAACGTATTTTAGCCCGGTTTTGTGCCGCGCAGGGCTGGTTAGTTCTGGGCAGCAGCACCAAAAAACACAGCCTGGAAGACATCTTTGTGAATCTCACCAAAGGCGGGCAGGACTATCCGGAGGAACGGCAGATTACGGAATCAAGCCCCGAGACGGACCCTGAAGAACAGGCTCTCCCGGAATCGGATCCCGACCTGACTGAAGCAGCCCCGCAAGAGGAGGAGCAAGCATGAACGCCATTCTGATCATTGCCAAAAAGGAATTCCTTGCCGCTATCCGCTCCGTTGCCACCTACATCATCTTCGCCCTCTTTCTGATCGTGAGCGGTTTCTTCTTTTCAAACACGCTGTTCAAGCTCTCGCGCGCTGATCTGCGCATGGGTTTTGAGATCATGCATACCCTCTTTTTGTTCTATATCCCTGCCATCACTATGAGCAGCATCGCGGGGGAAACTTCAAAAGGCACCTTTGAACTGCTTGCCACCCTGCCGATCAAGCTTTCCGGCATTATCTGGGGTAAGTTCATGGCTGCTTTGGTCCAGCTCAAATTCGTGATCTTCTTCAGCCTGGTCTATCTGGTGATAATCATGATCCTGGGCACCGGCATCGATTACGGAGCCGTGCTCGGAGGCTATCTCGGGCTCATTTTGGCAGGCAGCGCCTACATTGCCATCGGCATCTTCGCTTCCAGTCTGGCTTCCAATCAAGTGCTGTCCTTCATTCTGGCAGCCTTCATCAGCAGCCTGTTTTTCATCATCAAATACATCATCGGGATCATCCCCTCCGCCCTCAGCGGCGCGCTGGAATTTTTCAGCTTCGATTATCATCTGCAGAGCTTTTTCAAAGGTGTGATCGATCTGCGGGACATCCTCTTTTTTGCGGCAGTGATCCTGATCTTCATGCTGCTGGCAGAGTTTAAGCTACGCACCCGTAATCTGATGCAGGAGAGATAGATGAAAACGAATTTGAAAACCGGTGGCATCCTATCTCTGCTTGTCATCAAGCTCAGCATCATTGTGGTGATCCTGCTGATCGCGGGCTTCATCAATCTGCGTCTGGACCTCTCCAAAGGCAGGGTCTATTCCATCTCCAAATCCAGCAAGGAAGCGGTGCACGGGCTTAAGGACCGGATGGTGATCAAGATCTATGCCTCCGAAGAGCTGCCCCCCAATTTCCTGGCTGTCCGTCGCTATCTGAACGACTTGCTGGCTGAATATAAGAACTACGGCGGCAGCAAGTTCAGCTATGAATTCGTCAAAACTGCCAGCTCGGACGAGCTGAATTCGATTGCCAGTCAACACGGCTTTATGGGCTTCAACACCCAATCCATGGAAAACGACCGGATCACCTTCAAGAACACCGTCTTCAGCCTCACCATGGAATACAACGGCAAGCAGGAGATCCTGGATCTGCCTCCGGGGATCGAGAGCCGGCTGGAATACTCGCTAACCAACCGCGTGCGGCGTCTGGCAGGGCAGAAATTGCCCGAACTGATCGTTTTCCGGGATAGCACCTATGCCAGTTATCCCACGGATATGCTGGAACGCTCGCTGGATGAGAACTATTTCCTGGGCTCCACCGATCTCTTCACACCGGTGCGCAAAAGCCCCACCCTGCTTTTCACCGGCGTGATCGATTCCATGGCCACTGAGCAGCTTTATAACCTTGATCAATACCTCATGAACGGTGGCAAAGTGGTCTTCCTGCAGGATCGCATCTCGCTCAGCGAAACCGCGCCCTATAACATCGAATCCAATATCTTTGAACTGCTGGAAAGCTATGGCATCGTTTTGGGACGTGATATGATCCTGGATCTGCAAAGCGCCAAACAACCGGGAACACTGGGCCAACCAGGCAGCGCGGTGCCTTTCATCCCCATCGTGCGTGGTTCCACTAAAAACGTCATCACCAAAAACATGAAGGATATCATGATCCTCTTTGGCTCGGAGATCGGGATCATGGACAGCACCAGCCTTTCCTACGAACCGATTTTGAGCACTTCAGCCAACAGCGCGCTGATCCCCGGTCCCGCCTTCGATGTGGATCCCCAGATGCTGAAGATGCCCGATCCGGCTTTCTACGCGCATCCGCCGGTGACGATCGGAGCTCTGATCAAGGGCAAGCTGCGTTCACATTTTGCCGATGATCCGCTCTACTCCGCACGCCCCGGCTTCAAAGCCGCCACCGACAATGCGGAGCTGGTGATCTATGGTGACCGGGAATTGATCATGGATTCCAAGGAAGCCGAGTTTAACAACCGTAATTTTATCGTCCTCAACGCCATCGATTATCTGCAGGATAATCTTGCCATGATCGGAATCCGCAGCCGCAGCATTCAGGAAAGCTACCTCGATATCTATGACTTTATGTATCGGAAAAACCTGATGTGGGGCAAACCGGAACAGACCGAAAAACGGATCAAAACTGCCGTGAAGGTGGTGAGCATTGCGGTTCCGCCCTTGCTCCTGATCGCCTTTGGCCTGATCCTGATCAAACTGAATAAAAACAAAACCCGAGGCATCGTATGAACAAGAAAACTCTGATAGCGGGATTAGTTCTCCTGCTGCTGGTGGGAATCTTCTTCCTGCTGAAAAACCGGGACAGCACCGAAAAGCTCAGCCGGGTCTTCAACGCGGATTCAACTGCCATTGCCAGAATCGAGCTCATCGACCCCGCCGATACCCTTGTTATCGCCAAAACAGGATCGGACTGGAGACTGGAAGTACCCGTGAACTGGGAAGCCAATCCCCAAACCGTGGAACGCCTTTTTAACAATGTGATCAACGCCGAATACTCCAAGACCGTGATGACCACCAGCAAGGATGCGGCTTCCCGCTATAAACTGGTGCCGGGCACCGCTTTGCAGATCAAGACCTTCGATTCCAAAGGCAAACTGAGAGATCATGTCTATTTCGGAAACATCGGCAATCCCTACGATTATTTCCGTTATGAAGGTTCTTCCGAGATCTATCAGCTCAAAAAGCTGATCAGCAACACCTTCAACAGCTCTCTGGAACAATGGCGCTCCCCGGTCGTGATCCGCGTTTCCGAAAGTGAGATCGGCAGCATAGAAGTCAAATATAGCCAGGGTTCTCACGTCCTCACGCATAAGGACAAGGATTGGTGGTTCAAAGACGCTGCCAATGATTTCAAGATCCCCCTCGAAAACCGCGCAATCATCCGCACCGTGAATATTCTGAACAAACTGGATACCTTTGTGTTTTACGACGATCCCGCTCCGGAATTGCTGGCCGTCTTCAAACAACCCATGGCAACAGTCCTGATCAAGCTCAAAGACGGGAAAAGCCGTAAACTCGTCTTTGCCGAAACCGCCAATAAAGAATACCTGCTGCTCATGGATGACAATCCCAAAACCCTCTATGGTCTGGTGAAAGACAGCGTCCTGCGCTTCACCGTCAATTCCGAGCACTATAAAGAACTGCCCTACATTGCCCCACCGCAGCAATGATCACCATTAATAGACACCAAAACGTCTCCCAGCCTGAATTTGAGCAGGTGATGCAGATCTGGCTGCAAACCGGATTGGCAAATCCTGCCAGAGCTGATGACAGGGAAACCGTGCAGCGCACCCTCGACCACGGAGGCTGCCTCCTGATCGCCTGGGAAGGGGAAAGAGCAATGGGCTCCAGCTGGCTCACGCATGATTTCCGCAGGCTCTATATCCATCACATGGGCGTCCTGCCCGAATTCCAGAATCAGGGTATCGGCAAAGCCCTGCTGGGGGAAGCTCTGGAGATAGCTCATGAACTGGGCTATCAGGCCAAACTGGAAGTCTTCGAGACCAACGCCAAAGCCCTGCATCTCTACTATTCCTTTGGCTTCGAGAATCTGGAAAGATACTATACTCTGATCAAAAGAAGGGTGTAGAGCAGGATGCCGATCCTGCTGAAATGGGGTTCAGGGGTATAGGGGTTCAGGGGTTTAGTCGTACCGGCGCTCGCTGAAGCGCCGATCCCCCACCGTAGGTTCGGACTCCGATCCGAACTAAGTGTATAGGCGGTCGCTTTACCGCCTATCTCATAATCTGTTTGTGTTAGCCGGGCTGGGCGCTACGGCGAGCGCCCGTACAGCATGTTCGTCGCATCAGAGTGCGACACTACAGTAAACCACTAACCCCCTGCCAATTACTGCCCTCCCTCGCCCGTATCCCTTCCCTGTCCTCCCCCTGGCATCCCACTTGCCGAAGCGGTTTGAAAGCGGTTTGAAAGCGACATGATACCGGTATGACAGGGTTATGACCGCAAGGAAGTGACCCTTGAGCTACCGTCATACCGAACAATAGTTGCAATCCCTCCCGCAGGAACCTCCACAATATTCTTGACAAGCCGATCATTACAAAATAATGACGATAAATCATAGGTTTTGGGAAGTGTCGTGTTGAAAGAAGTATATCGCAAACGGTTTGATCGCAATATTCAGAAGCAATTTTGGAAAGCTCTGCAGCTGGCTTTGAGAAACCCAATGCAGACACGCCTGTTTTTCATCAAAGCCTTGTGGCAGCAATATCAAGCCACGCGAACCAGACTGTTCCATTTTAAACAAGGGTTGGAAGTGCCTCCATTGTTGATCATCAGCCTCACCCAACGCTGCAACCTGAATTGCGCGGGCTGCTATTCCAAAGTCCTGCATCAGGATAGCGGTGCAGAACTGACTGCCTCCCGATTCCGTGAAATTCTGGGAGAAGCCGGTAGCCTGGGCATCTCGATCATTCTTCTGGCTGGAGGGGAACCTCTGATCCGCAGAGATTTGCTGGGTGTAGCCGCGGAGTTTTCCGGGATTGTCTTTCCAATTTTCACAAACGGCATGCTTCTGAACGAAGAATATTTAGCTTTTTTCAAAAGCAATCCCCACCTGATCCCTGTGATCAGTCTGGAAGGCAGAGAATTGGAAACGGACATCAGACGAGGTGATGGAGTTCACGCCAATTTCGAGAAGATCAGCCAAATGCTCAAGGCCCGGACTATCTTTTGGGGGATCTCGCTCACGCTTACCGCGCCTGCTCATGATCTCCTGTTATCACCAGCATTCCTCAAAGATCATCTGGATAAAGGTTGCCGGCTTTTCTTCTTTGTGGAATACGTCCCAATTGATCCCGGAAGCAAGCATTTGGTGCTGAATCAAGCTCAGAAAGCTGGCTTGCAGAAACGGGTGGATGAGCTCTGTGCCAGGCTTCCCGGCTTATTCATAGCCTTCCCCGGAGATGAGGATCCCTATGGAGGATGCCTGGCTGCGGGACGCGGTTTTCTGCACATTAACCCCTCCGGAATGGTCGAACCCTGCCCCTTTGCCCCCTTTTCAGACACTGACCTGAGACACAGCTCCCTGCGCGATGCCCTGAAATCCAAACTCCTGCAAAAGATCAGAGCCAAACACCATCTCCTGAAAGAAACCGAAGGCGGTTGCGCGCTGTGGGCAAACCGGGAAGAACTGGAAAGAGATTGCGGCTCAGAGGAGTCCTGAGCGCAACATGACAAGCTCGGCGCTACGGCGAGCGCCGGTACATTAAAAAAAAGATTTGCCTCATTTACAAGACCGCCTATCATTTTAGTATGATATAATAAAAACACAAGGCGGATAACATGTTTGATCTTCAAACTCTGGATAAATACAAGCCCATAGACGATAAAATGTATCAGGTGATGGATAAGGACGGCAAAGTCATTATCAAGAACTGGAAAACCGGCCTCAGCGAAGACGATTTGGTGCAGGCCTACAAGGATCTGCTCTTTGAGCGCACAGCGGACCAGATGGCGATCAGCTATCAACGGCAGGGACGCATGTTCACCTATCCCCCCAATCTGGGTCAGGAAGCCATCCACATTGCTTCCGGTAAGGTGATCAAAGCTGAAGATTGGTTAGTTCCGGCTTTTCGTGAGTTGGGTGCCTGGCTGGCCAAAGGCGTTTCGCTGTGGGAGATCTTCCTCTATTTCAAAGGGCACGAAGATGGCTCCAAATTCCTGAACGCGGCCCGGATGCTACCCGTATCGGTGCCGATCGCGTCCCAGCTTTTGCACGCGGTAGGCCTGGCTTATGCCATGAAATACAAGGGAGAGGAAGCCGCAGTCTTTGGCTACGTGGGAGATGGAGGCACATCCGAGGGTGATTTCCACGAGGCTCTGAATTTCGCGGCAGTCTGGGATGTCCCGGTGGTCTTTGTGGTTCAGAACAACCAATTTGCCATCTCGGTTCCCCTGAAGATGCAGACCAGAAGCAAAAACCTCGCGCTCAAAGGCCTGGCCTATGACGTTGATTCCGTTTTGGTGGATGGTAACGACTTTCTGGCCATGCACGATGTGCTGGCTTTCGCGCGCGAACATGTGCTGAAAAAGAAGCGTCCCTTCCTGATCGAAGCCCGCACCTATCGCAGAGGCGCGCACACCACTTCCGACGACCCCACCAAATACCGCAGCAAAGAGGAAGAGGAACACTGGGCGGAGCTTGATCCCGCGGCGCGTCTGCAATCCTATCTGGTCTCGAAAAAGCTTTGGGATCCCAAGGATGAAGAGGCTTTGATCGCCGGTTACAAGAAATTCATCGATAGCGAATTTGACAAGGCGGAGGCATATCCGGATTACAAATTAGAGGATGTCTTCGGTTTCATGTACCAGGAGATGCCGGTCGAGCTAAAACGGCAAATGAATAACTATCAGAACTTTATGAATCTTGAAGGAGCACAGAAATGAAAGTGATGAATATGGTCCAGGCGATCACCGACGGGCTCGATCTGATGCTCACGGAAGATAAAAACGTTGTAGTTTACGGAGAGGACGTGGGAGTCGAAGGCGGTGTCTTCAGAGTCACCGAAGGCTTGCAAGTCAAACATGGCGCGGGCAGAGTTTTCGACAGCCCCCTGGCTGAATCCGGAATTGCCGGAACCGCTTTAGGCATGGCTGTGGCAGGGATGCGACCCGTGATCGAAATGCAGTTTGACGGCTTCGTCTTCCCTGCGATGAACCAGATCATCTCCCATGTGGCAAGATTCCGCAACCGTACCAGAGGCAAATTCAGCGTACCCATGGTCATCCGCATCCCCTACGGCGGAGGCATTAACGCTCTGGAACACCATTCCGAAAGCCCGGAAGCCTATTTTGGACACACCCCGGGGCTCAAAGTCGTGATCCCCTCCACTCCCTATGATGCCAAAGGATTGCTGATCGCTGCCATCGAGGATCCCGATCCCGTGATCTATCTGGAACCCAAGCGCATCTACCGTGCCATCAAACAAGAGGTTCCGGAAGAGAAATATTCCATCGAGATCGGCAAAGCCAAGGTGGTCAATTATGGTGAACATATCACCGTCGTAGCCTACGGAGCCATGATCCGCGAGGTGCAGAAAGCTATCGTGCTGGCCAAGGAAAAAGGCATCAGCGTTGAACTGATCGACCTCAGAACCATCTGGCCGATAGATCGGGACACGATTCGTGAATCCCTGCGCAAGACCGGCAGACTGCTGGTAGTCACCGAAGCTCCCCAAAGCTACGGACCCGCTGCTGAAATTATATCCATTGCCACCGAGGAAGCCTTCCTTTCCCTGGAAGCGCCTCCCACCCGGCTTACGGGCTTCGACACCGTCATCCCTCTCCCCCTGGGTGAAAAGTATTACATGCTCACGCCACCCCGCATCTTCCACGAGATCGAGAAGCTCGTGCGCTACTAAAAGGAGCTGTTACAATGAGATATATGTTCAAATTCCCGGATATCGGCGAAGGCCTCGAAGAAGGCAAGATCATCCAATGGTATGTAGAAAACGGCCAGTCCATCTCCTCCGGCGACCCTCTGGTGAAGATGGAGACCGATAAAGTGGTGACGGATATCCCTTCTCCCAAGACCGGGGTAATCGTGCAAAGATTTGGTAATGTGGGAGATACCATCCACGTCGGCTCCGCTTTGGTGGAGATCGAAATGGAAGGCATCGCCGGAGCCGAAGCGATTGCCGAAGCCAGAACCGAGATCCCTGCTGCCCACAAGGAAGTGGTTGAAGAGAAAGGCTTTGGAGTGGTCGGAACGATTGAGGTTGCCGGAGACGGAGCCTATCTGCCCTCCAGTGGTGAGGGTCTCGGCGCTGCTCCGATGCCTACTGCAGCACCCGCGCCTATCCCTCACACACCTTCAGACAGCCTGCCCTCCTCCGTGAAAGTGCTGGCAACCCCGGTTGCAAGGGCGATCGCCAAGGAACTGGGCATACAGATTCAGCAGGTGAAAGGCAGCGGTCCGGCAGGACGCATCACCCGCAAAGACATCGAGCAATATCACAGCAGCAAAGCCTATCTGAGCACTGCGCCAAGCACCCCTGCGTCTCCACAAACGGAACAGGCTGAACGGCTTACAATTAAACCGCTGTCCATGATCCGCAAGACCATCGCGCGCAACATGATACGCAGCAAACAGAATGCCGCGCATATGTCCGTGATGGACGAAGTGGAGGTTTCTGCCCTGGTGGAAGGACGCGCCAGACTCAACCAAAGCCTGCAGGAAAAAGGGATCAAGCTGAGCTATCTGCCCTTTGTGGTCAAGGCTGTGGCCATGGCGTTGAAGAACCATCCGGATCTCAATGCCGAACTCGATCTGGAAGGGGATCGCGTGATCTATAAAAATTACTATAACATAGGGATAGCTGTCGATACCGAGGACGGACTGGTAGTCCCCGTGATCCGGGACGCGGATAAAAAGAGCCTGCTGCGCATTGCCACGGAACTCGCTGAGATCTCCGTCAAAGCCCGTGAACGCAAGCTCACCACCGCTGATATGAAGGACGGAAGCTTCACCATCACCAGCTTCGGCTCGATCGGAGGCTACTTTGCGGTTCCTGTGATCAATTATCCCCAAGTCGGGATCCTGGGCGTGGGCAAACTCACTCAAAAGCCTGTGGTTGCAGGAAATGAGATCAAGATCGGGAACCTGCTGCCCATCTCCATGTCCGTGGATCACCGCATGGTGGACGGAGGCGAGGTGGGACGCTTCCTTAACGAAGTTCTGGCCTATCTGCAGGATCCCCTTCTGCTCATGGTCAATCTGGGAGGTGAAAATTGACTTATGATCTGATCATAATCGGCAGCGGCCCTGCGGGTTACGTCTCTGCCATCCGTGCCGGACAGACCGGGCTCAAGACCCTGGTCATCGATAAAAAGTATGTGGGTGGGATGTGCCTGAATTGGGGCTGCATCCCCACCAAAGCCCTGATCGAAAGCGCCAAAACCTATCGCACGGTCAAGACTGCCTCCGCTTTTGGCATCACCGGGATCGCTCCCGAAGAGCTGGGATTCGACTGGAAACAAGCTGTGACCCGCACTCAGGGTGTGGTCAGCCGGCTCAGCAAAGGCATTGAATTCCTCTGGAAAAAGAACGGAGTGGATTTCCTCTCCGCCGAAGCCTCGATCCTTTCTCCCACCACGGTTTCTGCCAATAACCAGATCTTTGAGACCAAAGCCATTGCCATTGCGACCGGCAGCAAACCTCTGCCCGGACCCCAGGGCGCGATCGAGCTCGAAGACCTCTTGCAGCTTGAGCTCCTGCCCTCCAAACCCGTGATCTGGGGACGCGGCTCCGTGGCTCTGGAACTGGCTCAGATGTTCGATCTGCTGGACCGCAAACCCATTATCGTTACTCCCAAACTGCCGCTGGTGCCGCAATTGGACGATCATCTGAACACCTGGATCGAGCGCAAGCTCAAGAAAGACAAGATTCAGGTCCTGCCGGAAAGCGAGGTGACCTACAGCAACGGCAAATTGATCCATCAGGATAAGGAACTGGAACAGGACGGCATCATCAATGCCGGCTTCCGGGCTGCAACTTTGCCTGAAAGCAAGGTGACGCTGGAACTGCACAACGGCTTCATCAAAACCGATGCTGATCTGCAAACTTCGGTTCCCGGCATCTATGCCATCGGAGACGTGAACGGCAGAAGCTATTTGGCCCATGCCGCTTCAGCACAGGGACTTGCAATGGTGGATCATCTCCAGGGAAAAGAGGGTGGATACAGCGACGCGCAGATCCCCATAAACATCTACAGCAAACCCGAAATAGCTCAGGTGGGGCAAACGGAACGTGAACTGAAAGCCTCCGGACAGGATTATCAGAGCCAGGAATTTCCGCTCACTGCCAATGGCAAAGCGCTCGCGGAAGGAACTGCCGAGGGCTTTATCCGTCTGCTCTTTGAACCCAAATATAAACAGGTTTTGGGAGTTCAGATCATTGCCGAAAATGCCACGGATATGATCGCGGAAGCAGGATTGATGCTGGAATTGGAAGGCACGATCTATGACCTCGCCAAGACCGTGCATGCGCATCCCACCGTCTCCGAGATCTTTATGGAAGCAGGAGCTGCAGGAGTAGCGGCGCTCGCCGTAGCGCCCTCTCCGGGATGCTGAATTCCGATTCGGCATGTGTCCACCGGACCACAGGGCTTCGTCCCCTTGTGTGAGAACTCTCTTCATTCCCGGCAGGGGCAAAGCCCTGCAATCCACAAATGTGGACAAATCTCCACGCACTCCCGTCGACCAAGCCAAAAACCGTCTTTTCTGCTTGACATCTGAATCAAAGCTGAATTAACTTGCAATACTGATTTAACTATAAGGAGTTCAAGATGAAACGTAGTTTTTGGATTTTTATGCTTCTGCTCTTGGCGTTGTCCTTCACCCTCATTTCCTGCGGGAATGACGATGACAACAACGACGATTTTGACCCTACGGACATGGCTGGCGTGAATGCCGACAATGCAGACTGGATCGTGAATATCACCCCCATGGAAGCCGGAAGGGAGAACGATTTCATGATCATGGTCAACTTCACCGGAGACAACACCACCATCCTGCCCACGGATGTTCTCGTGCTCAAGATCGATGGCGTTGCCCTCTCCTGGCTCTCCTCCTTCCCTGGCTATTATCACACCCAGACGGATCTTACCGCAGGCCAATCCTATGAATTCAGCCTGCTCTTCAACGGCAGCGTCAAAGCCACCACCACCATGACCCTGCCCTATGTCGCAAACCCAAGCTTCCCCGCTTCTTTCGATCCTGCTGCGGCTGCGTCCTTTAGCTGGACCCTGAGCGGAAACAACCAATACCAGGTTGCTGCCGCGCAAAGCTCCAAATACGTGAGCGCCACAGAACATTACGCGGACGAATACATCAAATCCATCTCCCCCTCCGACCGCAGCTTCAACGTTCCTGCCAATTCGATCGAGACCTGGGGAGCCGGAACCACTCTCACCCTCGCCCTCTATCAGATCAATTATAAGAACGTGAACCGCGTCGCTTTCATGGCCTATCAGATGAAGCAGAAGGTCTGGAATCGTTAGTAAGTTAATGAGTTAATAGGTTAATAAGTTAATGGTGACCTTGTACGGGCGCTCGCTGTAGCGCCCTTTTTTGTTCAGGGGTACAGGGTTTCAGGGATACAGGGATTTAGTGTATCTGTGCTCGCAGTAGCGCCGGTTTTTTGGAATCTTATGTGTTTTAAGTATGAGGAGGTGAGGAATGAAACTTTCTCTTGTTCTGTTCGTAACCAGTTTATTGGTTGCGTCAACTTTATCCGCCAGTCTGACCGACGGACTGCTGGCCTATTATCCTTTTTCCGGCTCTGCCAATGACGTCAGTGCCAATGCCAACCATGGAACCGTGCATGGCGCGGTTTTATCCACTGACCGCTTTGGAACCCCGGAGTCTTCCTATCTGTTTGACGGCATTGACGATCATATCGTTGTGGCAGATAATCTTCCCCTGCGCTTGAGTGGTCCGGAGTTTTCCATCAGTGTGTGGCTCTTTGAGACAGAGAGAAACGTGGGCTATCAGGATGCCCTGCTGGTCAAGAGAGGCTCCGGAGTTCAGGAAGGATGGTTCTTTTCGCTGACGGGGATGCAATCCGCAAGTAGTATCGGAGTAGGGAGAATCTACTATCAGGTGAGCGGAGGGGTGGATCCGAGAGTCTACACTCCGATGGAGGTTCCGCTGAACACCTGGGCTCATTTGGTGATCACCTACAAGGCAAATGAGCAAAGAGCCGATATCTATCTCAATGGTAATCCGGTTGCTTACTCGGTCAATATCCCCTCTCCCAATTTCAACACGGTGGCAAGCATGTATATCGGATCTGATTCTCAGGGAGCAGCTTACAATTTTCACGGTAAGATCGATGAGGTCAGGATCTATGATCGCCTCCTCTCGCCTTCGGAAATTCAGAGCTTAGCAGGCATCATAACTGATCTGACCGCCCCTCAGGATCTGCATATCACAAGATCAGGAGCCAATGTAGACCTGAGCTGGGATGCGGTCCCGAACGCAAGCGGCTATTCCATCTACAGCAGTAGCGATCCTTCTCTGGCTCATGAAGATTGGTTCCGGGAAGCTACAGGTTTGACGGAGCCCAATTGGTCGGGAAGCGCGGGCACCGAAAGGAAGTTTTTCTTCGTAAGAGCATATTAGCCAAAGCTTTCTCTGTCTTGCTGGATCATTAGTTTTGAGCTGACAGATCTCAATCAAATCGACCGTTGGGGTCTGATCTTCCGCCCCGCCCGGTCTCTGCTGAACGTCTCTCTGTCATCCCCCCTGCCCCTCCCTCTCATAACGGTTCGACAAGCGGTTTGAAAGCGGTCAGCAAGCGGTATGATAGCGGTTAGACAGGCTTATGACCAGCAGTAGGTTCGGACTCCGATCCGAACCAAGGGTGCAGTGCTGCTGTCGCATCGGAGTGCGACACTACCCATACTACCGAAACAACGGCGCTACAGCGAGCGCCGGTACAAGCTCACTATTAACCCATTAACTTATTAACCTGTTAACCCAAAAAAATATCTGGACAACAATCCCCTTTCCTGCTTTCCTGACCCCGTTGTTCGTCTCTGCATGGTTAAAATCAAGCATGGCAGAGTTATTGGTCTTGTTAACAAGATAAAAAAACAGCAGTTCAGAGGAAGAATCTATGCCAGAATCCAATGCCATCCACGGAGAAAATACCTCTCTGTCCGCAAATCCCTGATTTATTCCTCCTTTTTGTTTGAAACGCTCCGGAACTAATCAATCCAGTTCCGAGACAGAAGCGTTTACTAAACTGGAGGAACCATGTACGAACAAGCAGAATATCGCCCCGGGAACTTGCTCTCACTGAAAAAAAAGCAGAAGAAGGAGATCTGATCTCCCAGCTGGTCCTGGGCGCTGCCAATCTCTACGCAATGAGCCTGGAATACGATTGGCACGAGGCTGTGCACTGGGCCCTCAAAGCCGCGGAGCAAGATAACCCGATTGGCTTCCTGATGCTGGGGGACGCCTATATCAGATCAAGCGTTCCGGATTACGACCCTCAAAAAGCCCTGTTCTACTATCATAAAGCGGCTGAAATGGGATGCGCGCAAGCCTGGTGGGTGCTGGCAGAGACATATCGCAACGGAATTCTGGTCCAGCAGGACTTCGTGAGATCACTTGCCTACTATATAATCGCGGATAAGGCTCTGCTGGACATAAATAACATTCTGGAAGACGGAATACGCGGCATGAGCAGTCTCTTGAACAAAGAAGAATACGCTCAATCCTGGGTGCTGGCAAAAGAACTCTGGGGAGCAGGACCCTGGAATGACTATGAACCCCTAAAATATATGAACTACTTCAACCCCCAAGGGCCGGTTCAATACTGGCACAAACGCTGGAATTAGAGCAGGATCGCAGGGCTTTGTCCCTGCGCGTGAAACGGATCGCACACGTCTTGTGTGCGATCCGGAGCCAGCGCCCTCACATCACTCATTACTCATCACTCATAACTTAAATCCTTGACACCATCCCCCTTCCTCAGTTTTTGCTCAAGGCAGCCCAAACAACGACATCAAGAGGAAAACAAAATGGAAATCAACAAAGCTTATGAAGCTGCCCGGATCGAGCGTAAGTGGTACAAATTCTGGGAGGACGGAGGCTATTTTAAGGCCACCGCGGATCCTTCCAAGAAGCCCTTTACTCTGCTCATCCCGCCCCCCAACGTGACCGGAATTCTGCACATGGGTCACGTGCTCAATAACACTCTGCAAGATGTCGTTGTCCGTTATCACCGCATGCTGGGCGAGCCCACGCTCTGGCTCCCGGGTGTGGATCACGCTGGGATAGCCACCCAGAATGTGGTGGAAAAACAGCTGGCCAAAGAAGGCCTCAGCCGGCATCAGATCGGACGTGAGAAGCTGATCGAACTGATCTGGAACTGGAAAAACGAGAAAGGCAATATCATCATCGAACAGCTCAAACTGCTGGGCGCTTCCTGCGATTGGGAGCGGCAGCGCTTCACCATGGACGAAATGCTGTCCATAGCGGTAAAAGAGGTCTTCGTGAGCCTCTATGAACAAGGCCTGATCTACAAGGGAAAATATATCATCAACTGGTGTCCGCGTTGCGTGACTGCCCTTGCCAACGACGAAGTGGAACACGCGGATGAAAGCGGCAGCCTCTGGCAGATCCGCTATCCCTATGCCGAGGGTGAAGGCTTTGTGACAGTTGCAACTACGCGTCCGGAAACCATGCTGGGAGACGTGGCTGTGGCCATCAATCCCAAAGATAAACGCTATACCCATCTTCTGGGCAAGGAACTGATCCTACCTCTCAGCGGCAGAAAGATCCCCGTGATCGCAGATGATTATGTGGATATGAGCTTTGGCACGGGCTGCGTGAAAGTTACCCCCGCGCACGATCCCAATGATTTTGAGATCGGCTTGCGCCACGACCTGCCTCAGCTGTTGGTCCTGGATGAGCACGGAGTGATGAATGCCGCTGCGGGACAAGACTTTGAAGGTCTGGATCGCTATGCCTGCCGCAAGCTCATCCTCTCCAAATTAGAAGAGCAAGGACTGCTGGCAGAGACCAAAAGCCATGAACATGCCGTGGGCCATTGCTACCGCTGCGACACCGTGATCGAGCCCTATCTTTCGGATCAGTGGTTCGTGAAGATGAAACCCCTGGCAGAGCAGGCAATCGCAGTCGTGGAAAGCGGTGAAGTGAAGTTCCAGCCTGAGCGCTGGACCAAAGTTTATATGCACTGGATGAATAATATCCGGGATTGGTGCATCTCGCGCCAGATCTGGTGGGGCCATCGCATCCCTGCATATTACTGTTTGTCCTGCAATCAGATGCAGGTCTCCAAAGAGCAGCCGGAGAGCTGTCCTCAGTGTGGAGGCAAGCAATTCCGTCAGGATGAAGACGTGCTGGACACCTGGTTCAGCAGCTGGCTCTGGCCTTTCTCGACCATGGGTTGGCCGGACGAAACACCTGACCTGCAGTACTTTCTGCCCACCAATGTGTTGATCACGGCTCCGGAGATCATATATCTCTGGGTGGCAAGGATGATCATGTCCACCCTCCATTTCAGAGGTGTGATCCCCTTTGATACCGTGCTGCTGCACGGAACGGTGCGGGATGAACAGGGACGCAAAATGAGCAAATCCCTGGGTAATTCCCCGGATCCGATCGATATTATTGCCAGTTTTGGAGCCGATGCCCTGCGTTTTTCCATGATCTTCAACACCCCCAAAGGCGCGGACGTCTTCTACAGCGATGCCATGCTGGAAACGGGACGCAACTTTGCCAACAAGATCTGGAACGCCTACCGCTTCATCATGATGAACGCGGAGGCAATTCCCGGCTTGCCCGAAACCGTTACAGAGCTCGAACTGGCGGATCAGTGGATCTATTCACGCTTGAATGAGGTTACTCTGCAAGCGCGTGAACACTATGAGAACCTGCGCTTGAACGATGCCGCGCAATGCCTCTTCCAGTTCATTTGGGACGATTTTTGCTCCTGGTATATCGAGCTTTCCAAGGACCGGCTCTACCGTGAACCGGAGGCGGGAACAGAAGATAAACGCATGCAGGTCAAATACATCCTGCTGGATGTGATGCAGAAGTCCATGCGCCTCTTGCATCCGATCATGCCCTTTATCACCGAGGAGATCTGGCAGAGCATCCGCCTGCTCTTCCCCATGGAAGAGACAGCCCTGATCACAGCTGCCTTCCCGGAAGTGAATCCGGAGCTGATCAAGCCGCAGATCTCATCCGATATGGGCTTGATTCAGGAATCCATCTCCGCTATCCGCAACCTGCGCAAGCAGATCAACCTTCCGCCCTCCACGGAAGTGAAGATCGTGATCCGCATTGCAGAAGAAGCTCAAAAACAGCTCTTTGAAGCTTATGCCTCCTATCTGGGCAAGCTGGCAAAAGTGGCTGAAAGCACCGTTGGAATAGGTTTGGATAAACCCAAGCCGGCAATCGCCTCCGTGGTACGCAACGTCGAGATCTTCCTGCCGCTCAGTGGTTTGGTTGATCCTGAGGCAGAACAGTCCAGACTCTCCAAACAGATTGATAAATTGGAAAAGGAATATGCTTCGATCCACAATAAGCTCTCCAATGAGAATTTCATTGCCCACGCCAAAGCTGAAGTGATCAGCAAAGAACGTGAAAAGCTGGAAGAAGTGGGCACAAAACTGTCCTTGACAAAAGAGCTGCTAAAGGATTTGTTGAGCTAAGAATTGACAAGCACAGGAGCAGCCCTCCCGTCACTCGTCACTCATTACTCGTCACTAAGAAATGAATGGGGCTATAGCTCAGTTGGTAGAGCGATACGTTCGCAATGTATAGGCCAGGGGTTCGAATCCCCTTAGCTCCACCAGATAATCAAGACCTCCTTAGGGGGGTCTTCTTTTTTGAATTAAGAATTAAGCTGACACCGCGCTGCTTAATTCTTAATTCTTAATTTTTAATTCTGACGATCTTTCCCCAGCGCGTGACATCTCCTGCGTCTATCCGAAGCAGATAAACGCCTGTTGTCAAAGGTTTTCCCTGCAAATCACATCCGTTCCAGAAAAAGTCATGGATCCCCGGTGGCTTATCAGCTGTGCGTTCGTGCCAGACTTCCTCCCCTTTTAGGTTATAAATCCTGGTCTCCACAGGAGAGGCCGCGCTCAGCGCGATCTTGATCCGCATGAATCCTGCAGAGGGATTGGGGTAGACGGAGACGCTGGTGACCAGATCATCCAGTTTATTGCGGATGGCGTGATGCTGAGGAGGAGGCTCATCCGGAAAATCGTATTGGGGGAAATCGGGGCAGCATTGGGGTTCCTGATCCTGCGAAAAGACCACCAATTCTCTGGGCCGCAGTTCTTTATCTCCGGCTTGCGGAGCCTGAGTGCGGATGCCATAGAACTTCCCTGCAAAGCTTTTATACGATATCCGATAGCCTGAATTCCCCCCGCTCAAGGGGCTGCTGCGAAACACGTAAAGCTTTTCCCCGTCGCTCATTACGAAATTGTATACCCCGCTGTTGGTCTGCAGCAGATAGTGCCTCAGCTTGGCCATAGCGCGTTGCAGTCCGTCCAGAGTATCCCCCTGCCTGGCAACGATAAAGCTCATGATGTAATGGAACAGGACCTCCGTGTCCACCCAGCGATAGGGATCGGGATCCGCAAAGTGGTTGCTGGGATGCTCCTCAAACCAGTCCGGATTCATCTCGCGGATACCGTTGATCATGAAATCGCGGGCGTTGTTGCAATAGCCGTTGTGCATGAAAGCATAGTTCCGGCCCTGATATTCGAAGGTGAAGGGGTGATTTCCCAGAGTGGCTCCGGTGGCATTGCGTGCGTGAGAAAGCACGATTCCGATTCCCCCGGATCCGCTGTTTATGGTATTCAGAGCCTCATCAAAGGCTTCCTGAGACCCTGCCAGATCCAAACTGTCCTCAAACTGCGGACCACTGTAATAAGTCCTGCCAAAATCTGCCGAAGCGCTTACCCGCTTATACCAGCTCAGTCTTTGCTGCGGAGCGCTGTCCCCCAGAGGATATGCCACCACTCCATAACCGTCCGAATTGGAACCCGCGGTGGAATTTGCCATGGTGAAGCTGAGATAATCCCAGGGATCGTTGTAAGCCCTGTAATCTGCAGGCTTTCCCACCTCCGGAAAAGTATCCAGAGCCTGTCTGTGTTGGGTGATCACAGCACTCATCGCGCAGGCCGGAAGAGAGGAAGGAAACAAGCTCCACAGCAATATCAGGACAACTGCACAGAGCGCGATCCTGCCCGCCCAATTCCTTGGACCTGGGGCAGTTAGGTATCGGATCAGGCTCTCTTTCTTCATGGTGATATCAATAATGCAGGGCTGCAGAATGTCAAGCTTTTGTTCGCGGGTCTGCATTTGTAATCTCCGTGAGAGAGATTAGATTGTCCTGTAAACATATTGAATTTGGGGAAGAACATGGGAAGTAAACAAAGTACGATCGATTATCTGCTGGATCAAATGCGGGACGCTGGCGAGGTCAGCGCGAAAAAGATGTTCGGTGAATACGGCATCTACCTCGAGGGCAGGATGATAGCCCTCGTCTGTGATGATCTGCTCTTCATCAAACCCACTGAAGCCGGAAAAGCCTTTCTGGTCAGCCCGGAAGAGGGTCAGCCCTATCCCGGTGCCAAGCTCTGGTTCCTGATCCCGGAAGATGAATGGGACGACAAACAAAAGCTCACAGAACTGCTAAGAGTCACAGTTGCGGAACTGCCGCTGCCCAAGCCCAAGAAGAAGTGACAAATGACGAGTGACGGGGGGAACCCCGTCACTCATTAACCCATTAACTTATTAACCCATTAACTCACTTGATGAACGTATCGTTGTCCAGTTCCCGGAAGGCTTGTTTGATCTCATCGGCTGTATTCATCACGATCGGTCCGCGCCAGGAAATCGGCTCGTGCAGGGGCTTTCCGGTGAGGAAGATGAAATCAAAACCCTTGTCACCGCTTTCGAGTTCGAGGCTGTCCCCGTCTTCAAAGAGCACGACCTGACGGTTCACGACAGATTTGCCATCGATAAAGCCCTGCCCTCCATAGCAATAGATGAAGCAGGTGTGCCCCAAATGCGTGGGAATGGTGAGCTTACGCTTGGGTTCGCAGCGGAAATCCAGATACACGGGATCGGTGATGATATCCTTCACAGGGCCTTCCTGACCCAGATATGTTCCGCAGATCAACCGGACTTCCGCGCCCTGAGGGTCTTTCACGGTCGGGATCTTTGCAGCTTTGATATCCTGATAACGGGGCGGCATCATCTTGTGCGAAGCGGGAAGATTGGACCAGAGCTGAAAGCCATACATTCTGCCCTTTTCGCCCGGACGCATCATTTCCTGATGAATGATTCCGGAGCCGGCGGTCATCCATTGCACGTCGCCTTTGCCCAAAACACCTTTGTTGCCCATGCTGTCTCCGTGTTCGGCAAAGCCTTCCAGCATATAGGTGATGGTCTCTATACCCCGGTGCGGATGCCAGGGGAAACCCGGCAGATAATCTTCCGGTCTGTCGTTGCGAAAGTCGTCCAGCATCAGAAAGGGATCGAAGAGTGCGGTTTCGTGATAGCCAAAGGCTTTCTGCAAATGCACTCCCGCTCCGTCGATGGTGGCTGAGGTCGATTTTATCAGTTTGATCTTTCTCATAATTCAGTCCTTTATAGTTGTTAGGGTTCAGTTTAAATCTTTGCTGAAGAGAGTCAAGAGGTTTTTTAACAAGGGTTGCAGGTTTGCAGGGGTGCAGGGGTGTAGTCGAGCCCCTTCACCCCTGCTCTTATATAGCCTCATAGCCGGCAAGGCGTTGTTCCAGATCCCAAAATGACATGTTTTGCGTGTCTCCGCTGGTCCAGGTAGTGGAGCCGGCATAGACCAACCAGCGCTCCGGAGCAGAATAGGCTTTAGCAAAGCGCTCAAGCTTTCCGCGCATAAAGGGATTGACCACAGAAGCGGATTTGATCTCCACAGGAAGTAGCTTATCTCCTTTAGTGATCACGATATCCACTTCAAAACCGGCTCTTTCGCGATAATAAAATAGGGGTGGATTTACCCCGCGGTTCCGGTAAAACTTCAGGGTTTCGCTTACGATCATGGTCTCAAAGATGTTCCCGCGCAGAGGGTGAGTGGCCAGATCGCGCTCAGAACGGATCCCCAGAAGTCCGCAAACCAATCCTGTATCCAGAAAGTAGAGCTTGGGCGTTTTGATCAGGCGCTTTCCGATATTGCTGTGGTAGGGTTGCAAGAGGTGGATGATGTAACTGCTTTGCAATACCGACAGCCAGTTGGAAATGGTTTTTGCATCAACTCCGACGTCCCCTGCCAAAGATTCTTTATTCAGGATCGAGCCCGTCCGGCTGGCACAGAGCGTCAGAAATCTCCCGAAAGTATCCAGATCCTGAACGTTGGATACCATCCTTACGTCTTTCTGCAGGTAGGTGGCTGTGTAAGCACCATAAAAGAGGCCTGGATCCATGTCTTCATTGATGAGCCTGGGATAGAGCCCGCGAAACATAAGCCTGTCCGGTTCAGAGTTTGGCTGCTTTGCCTCGGAAAGACTGAAGGGCATTAGTTCAAAGATAGCTGTTCTGCCTGCCAAAGATTGGGATATTCCATGCATCATGGCAAAATGATTTGACCCAGTGAGCACGAATTGTTGCTTTAGCCCTGATGCGTCTACCATGGTCTTTACAACGCTAAGTATCTCCGGCACATACTGAAACTCATCAAGGATGTAGTGCCCACGGGGATCATCGAGCAGAACGCGGGGGTCGTTTTTCAGGATCTCCCTGTTTTGCATTAGTTCCAGATCAAAGTATGTGTAATCGGGATAAGCCATTTTGGCCAAAGTAGTCTTTCCCGATTGACGAGGCCCGGTGATGGTTATCACAGGGAAACCCCTGCCAGCCTCAGACAAGTGATCCTGCATCGTCCTTCTGATCATAGTTTCTCCTAAAATCGTGCTAATCCGGAATCTGATTCCTGATTAGCACGTTATTGAGTGCCGGCTTTTCTGTCAATGTCTTTTTTGGGGTTCGGAGTGTTTGCTATGCATGGCGCGACTAAAGCCCTGAACCCCTCTACCCCTGAAACCCCAAAAATAAATATTGACATCTTTTCCTCTTCCCGCTACAGTAAGAAAGATCAAAACGTCAAAGGAGAAAAGATGTTAAGCCCCAAAATGAAGACCAAAGCCGCTTTCCGCGTAATCGGAAAGACCTGTGAATCGACCATGAAGCAGAACAATATCCCTGCTCTCTGGGATCAATTTGGCAAGTTCAACCCTCAAATCCCAGGTATTCTGAATCCGCAAGCCGCGATCGGCGTCTGTTACTTTGAAGAAATGGACAAAATGACGGACGACACTCCCTTCACCTACCTGGCCGGAATGGAAGTGAAACCTGATCAGGAAGCTCCGGAAGGTATGCTCGCGCGGGACGTCCCGGCTGCGGAATATGCTGTGTTTGAACATCTTGGCAGCCTGGCCACGCTTCACGAAACCTATGATGCCATCTATGGAGAGTGGATGCCCAAAAGCGGATACAGCAGAGCGGAAGCAGATGATTTCGAGCTCTATGACGAACGCTTCAAATTTGGCCAGCCTGATTCCGTGATGGAGATCTGGGTACCTATCGTTAGATTAGCAGATTAACGGATTAGCTGATTAGGGGAATTAAGAATTAAGCCGCGCCTGTCTTGTAGGTTCGGACTCCGTTCCGAACTAACTGCACAGCTCGTTGTCGCATCGGAGTGCGACACTACATAGAACTGAGTTTGTGATTTATCGTCGCATCAGAGCGCGACACTACATGGATTGCATTAGTATATCATCAGAGAAAATGAGGAGTGATCATGAAAACAATCCTTAGTTTTATTCTGGCGCTTTATTTTGTGAGCCTGAGCGCGGCAGGTCTCAACCGTCCGGAAAGCGTTTGTTATGACTTTCAGACAGAGACTTATTACGTCAGCAACACCGGTGACGGCAGCATCATTGCTTCCAAAGACCTGAAGACTTACGCTCCGATCGTGCAAGGCAAGGGTGCCGTCCGGGGGCTCTACATTTACAATCGCACCCTCTATGCCGCTTCGGAACAGGGTTTGCTGGTCTATGAACTGGAGACGGATAAATTGGTCAAGACCCTCCCTGTCCCCGGTTCCGTCTTCCTCAACGACGTCACCGTGGATAGCGTCGGAAACGTCTATATCACAGACAGCAAAGCCAGTAAGATCTTCAAATACCAGCCCTCAAACCAAGATGTCTCCACTTTCCTCAGCCAGGGGATCCAAAATCCCAACGGAATTATCTATGATAGTGCCAAAAACCGTCTGCTGCTGGTCTCCCTGCGTCCGAATTCGCCCATTCAGGAGATCTCTCTGCCGGATGGCAAGCTCAGCCTCTATAAAAGCACGAATTTGGGCAATCTGGACGGACTGGGCATGGCTCCGGATGGAGAGCTCTACTTTTCCAGCTGGCAAAGCGGAGCGATCTACCGGCTGAAAGACCGGAACTCGGAACCAAAGCAGGTCTGGAGCAGGCTTTCCGGTGCCGCGGATTTCTTCACCTGGATATCGGGAGATTAGATCTGGCTCTTGATTCCGGAAATGACAGCGAATCGGGTTTTGACCAGGGAACTGCGTTAGGAATTAGGGACCAGGGATTAGGGATTAGGGATTAGGGATTAGGGCGCCACTTGTCAGTCGTAACTGCCCGGACTAACCTTTGAGCAAATTCATTATAAACTACATAGTTGTTCTTGACATCTACCGGATTACTGAACCTATAGTCAGAAAATTAGAGCTTTAGTCCGAAACATAGCCCTAAGCTAATGACTGAGAGAAGATTATGACGATGAGAAACAAAACTGTTCACGCCCTGGGCACTGCTCCGAAGAGCCCCAAAACCCCTTGGCAGATCGTGGAATACCATCCTTCTTTGGCTTCAGAAATTGCCAATATGTGGAAACGCAGCAACAGTGGCTGGAACGGCAGAGTCTTTTCCACTTCTGCAAGCAAAGTTCAGCAGGAAGAGGGCAATGGAGGCTATCTCCATCTCTATCTTGCAATTGCGGATGAGCAGGTAATCGGTTATGCCAAACTGGCTGAATACATTATGGAAAAAGGCGTGGCTGATGTGGAGCTGCTCAATGTCGATCCGCTCTGGCATGGCAAAGGAGTGGGGCGTGACCTGATGCAGAAATGCGTGCTGCGAGCCACGGAACTGGGTTATCAGCGTCTGGATCTTTTCACCTGGGCCGGGAACACCAAAGCGGTGCCTTTATACAAGAAATGCGGCTTTTTCTGGGAGAAAATGGATTCTCAAAACACTCATCTGATGAATTTCCTGCCCGGTTTGCTGAATAATGAGCTCCTAAAACCATATTTTGAGGAATTTCACTGGTATGAAGATCAGGTTCGGGATCTCTCTGTGGAGCCGGACGGACGGGATGAGAATGGTTTTGAGCTCTTCGATTATCTCTGGGAAAAAGACGGACGGCAGCTCGCGATCAGCATCGAGCGCTTTGGCAGAGGTCTGTTCTGTCTTCGCAGCCCCGATTTTGAAGTCTCCACCCATATCAAAACCCCCAAGCCTGTCTTTGGCGCAAGCTATGACATAGACTACGAGATAGATATCAAGGGGGAAAGCAGCAGAAACGTCTTTCTGAGCGGAAGAGACGATAAAAATGTCTTGCATACTCTGGATCAAAGCCTCAGGTTGAAAGGGAAAACCCTTGCCTACTCGCGCTTTCACCTCGATCCTCCGGATGAAGATAACTCGGAATGGAAGACTTATCCCGGGGTGAAAAGCAGCTTCTGTCTGGATGGGAAAAGCATTGAACTCAAGTGTGGACTCAAGATCCAGTATCCCCTGGATCTGGAGCTGCGCAACACCCAATCCCTCGGCTATCCCGGACGCGAACAGACCGTCTATCTGAACCTGAGAAACAACTTTCCGGTGGCCTGTGATTATCAGATCGAACTGGATGAGATACAGACAGTTAAGCTGAGAGGAGCTAAGCACAGCATCCGCTTGCAGGCAGGGGAAAGCTCTTTTCTGTCACTCTACCTAAGCATCAGCGGGGCTTGCGTTTATGAACCCGAGATCAGGGTCCGTGCCAAACCGGATGGATTGCCGGAGCTAAAATTTGGCAAACCCGTAACCCTGATCATCAATTCACCCCAGGGCAGGGATCAAAGGCTTACCCGTGAATATGTGTTACTGATCAACGGTTTGAGCATGGTTTCCTTCAACCGTAAGATCTACTCCAATTGGGGCTCCTTCCGGGTATTCAACAACAATGGCTTTGGCTTGCAACCCTGCCTGGTGGGAAAGCCCTACAGCGAAGAGTTTCTCTCGGAAGCACCGGTGGAATATATATTTACAGAGCTGGGCCAGGCAAATCAACTGCTCAGCGTCTACCACTCCCGCGAAATCCCCGGTTTGGAATTCGCACGAGTATACACGCTCTATCCCACCGGTATGCTGGAATATAGCATCAGAATCCTGAAAGTCCCTGATACCGAAGACGATATCTGGCTCAAACAAAAAGTTAGCATAAGCCAGTCTGCGCTCAGTTTCGCTCAAAATGGAAGAATATTAAGGCTGGAACAGGATTTGCCGGATCTGGGACTGGGTGAATTGCCGGTGGACGCGATCGGTGAGAATTGGATTTTTGCCAAAGACGATGATGCCTACTACGGACTGGTCTGGGACCCTGCCCGGAAAGTCGTGATCGAGGAATGGGGGATGGTTTGGGAGCACAATCTGACTGCCCTGCAAGCATCCGGAACCATGGAAACTAAGCCCGTGCTGCTGCTGGTGGATATCTTCAAGAATGCTTATCAACTGCGTGATTTTGCAACTAAAACCTGGCAACGGGCAGTGCCTCAATACCCCAGCTTAGAACTGGTGATCAACAAGTCTAATCCCTTTGTGGTCAACAAGTTTGAAGCTCAGCTCATCCAGCATCTGGATACAGCCCTCCGGGGTAGCTTCAGCCTCAGCGCGCCATCCTTCCCAAAGCAAAGCCAAAGCTTTGATCTGCAGGAAGATATACGCCAGATCAGCTGGAATTTGGAGCAGACCTCTCCCCAGGCTTTAGAGATCATCACCTGCGAAGCCGTTCTCCCCACCACAATCGCAGAGCGCAAACAGCTCGTGTTCTCCCCCGGGGGCAAGGTTTCACAGATCAGGCAGGGGGTCAAACATACTGTGGATAATGGGCTTATCAGTTTTAGTGCAGCGGAGGATGCCAAGCTACCGGGCTTGATCTCACTCAAGTATCAGGACCGGGAATGGCTGGATCGATCATATCCTGTCTACGGTCCCAAATCCTCCTACAATCCGTATCCCGGTGGTATTGGGATCAATCCTGCCTTTGTGCGGATGAGTGCTTTCTTTGAGGAGGAACACCAGCTGCAATCCGCAGAGGTCAAAGATCAGTGGGGACAGACCTGGAAGGGGCTATCCTGCAGTAGCTTGATCACCAGAAGTGAGGCAGCCAAGGGTTTGAGATTCACCCAATACTATATGACGCTCCCCGGCTTGCCACTGCTGGTAATTTTTACCCGGATCGAGCAAGGCACAGGGAAAGCCGAATATCAGAGCTTCCACCTAAGCTGTTTCTTCCATCCGGAAGCACCTGTGGATGATTGGCGGATGCGAGTTCCCTCCGAACAGGGTGCTTGGCACAGCTACCGGATCAACAATGAAGCCCTGCATATCCAGGATAGCTTCCGTCAAATCGAGATCTCGCAGTTTGGTTCGGCTTCCCGGCTCAACCTCTTGCATACCAGTAAATTCAATTATTATATCCACATGGATCCCAAGCTTATGCGCAGCCGAACTCAGTTCTGGAGTGAAATTACCCTCCGGGAGAAGCAGTGGCTGCCTCCCATCTTCATGATCTTCACGGAAGAAGAGATCAGACAGGAATGGGCCTATCCGCTGCTGGAACTTCGAGTTATAAGTGATGAGTAATGAGTGATGAGAGGGAGGTCCCCTTTGATCATGTGCCTGTCATCTTGATGTCCTCTCCCTTTCATCTCCCTTGACGAAGCGGTATGAAAGCGGTTTGATAGCGGCATGATAGCGGTATGACAGGGATGAGATCAAGGGGAGCCCGTGGGACGGAGACATTAGTGTCTGCATGTGGATCGCAGACATTCTTGTCTGCGCGTGCAGGAACAAAGTCCTGTAATCCCCAGATATCAGTTCGGATCGGCATCCGAACCTACAGGTAGAGCAGCATGCCGATGCTGCTGAATAACTGACTGAAAGACGCTGGTATTGCAGTTAGTTCGGAAAGATTCCGAACCTACAGGTAGAGCAGCATGCCGATGCTGCTGAATAACTGACTGAAAGACGCTGGTATTGCAGTTAGTTCGGAAGGATTCCGAACCTACAATGCGGCTTAATTCAGAACAGAAGGCTCAGTATTTCTTCCGGCGTGACCGCTCCAAAGTATTCGCTCAGAGGCAGTTGCGCAAGCTTGGCCCTCAATGCGGTTTCCTCGTGGGGAAGCCCTTTTAGAGCAGTTTCCAGCTCTGAAACCGGGCGGGAAGAGAAGAAATCACCGAAGACGCGGATGCTTTCGATCTTGCCTTCCTGCACATCCAGATAGGCTTCCAAAGTGCCTGCCGGTGTGCGTAAAGCTCTGGAGAGGTTATACTTCGGAGAGGCTCCAAAGTTCCACTCCCAGCCTGAATACTTCTCGTCTGCCAGTTTTTGAATCTGAGCGGTCTCAGAATCTGAAAAACTGTAGTCCCGCACTTCCGGATAGATGCTCTGCACCTTGGCTCGCACTAAAGATGTAAAATCCTGCAAACTCAGCTCTTGCTGAAGATGCTCACTGACGTTGGTGACCCGGGAGCGCACGGATTTGACGGCTTTATCGTTGAATTTGAGCGGATTGACCTTGAGCGCGGCGCTCAAAGCACCTATGTGTGAATCAAAAAGGATGGTTCCATGCTGCAGGATCTTGCCTTTTTCGACCAGCTTGGCATTACCGGAAAACTTGCGGTCGTCGATCACCAAGTCATTGCGTCCCTTGAGCATGGCATTCACTCCCAGCTCCTGCAATACCTCCAGAATGGGGGCTGTGTAGCGCTCGAAATTCCAGGGGGAATCCTGTGCCGCTTTCATGATGAAGCAGAAATTGAGGTTGCCGAGGTCGTGAAAGACGGTTCCCCCTCCGGTTAAACGCCTGACCACAGGGATCTTATGTTCTTTCACATAGTCCAGATTGATCTCGGCAATGCTGTTTTGATGCACGCCCACGATGATGGAGGGACGGTTGATATAGAGCAGAAATACCTCGTGCTCCGTGTGGCGCAGGAGATATTCCTCGGTGGCTATATTAAAGGGCGCGTGCTTGCTGGCAGAGAAGATCGAGAGCATCTTTTTTAGCTTTAGTCCAGCAGCGCCAGTTCCTGCTCCACGAAGTCCACGAGTTCACGGATGCGGGCTTCGGTGAAGTCAAATTTGATTCCGGCAGCTTCATAGATCTTGCTGACGGGCTGAGAATAGCCCAGATTCAGGAAGTCCTGATATTGCTTTAAAGCTTTGTGCGGATTCTCTTTATAATTCTTGTAGATAGAGAGCGCGCCCAGCTGTGCCATGCCGTATTCAATGTAGTAAAAAGGCACTTCAAAGATGTGCAGCTGCAGCATCCAACCGATTTGGCGCAGGTCTTCCAGCCCGCTCCAATTCACGGAAGCAGAAAAGCGTTTGTGGATCTCCACATAAGCCTCAGAACGCTCTTCCGCAGAGGCTTCGGGGTGCAGATAGACCCAGTGTTGGAAAGCATCGACCGTCATCGCCCAGGGCAGAAAGC